>JAVHXX010000077.1 GCA_031119595.1 Patulibacter sp.
CCTCCGCGTTGCCCGCGCTCGCCGGCCGCGCCGGACGCGCGCTGCTGCGTGGCCCGAAGGCGAGCGGTGTGTTCGTCCGGTCGACCGGCGGTGACGGCCTCGTCTCGCTCGACGGTGACGGCCGCACCGCCGGCCGCCTGGGGCCGGGAACGGGCGTGGTCGCGGCGACACGCCTCGCGCCGAGCGCCCCGGTCTGGTTCGTGACCGGCGTGGATCGGCGCGGGATCCGGCGGGCGGCGGAGGCGCTCACCGCGCCGGCGCTCGCCCACAAGTCGGCTGCGGTCGTCGGTGCGGGGGGCGTGCAGGCCCTCCCTGGAGGCGGGCGATGACGCACCCTCCGGCCGGGCGTCGCGGTGCCGCGGTCCGCAGCGTGCGGCCGCGGATCTCCGTCGTCTGGTTCGCGGTCCTGCTGCTCGTGACGCTCGTCCTCCGTCATCCGGCCGCGCTCGCGGCGTTCCTCGTCGGCGTCGCGTGGCTGGCGATCGATGCCGGTGCCGGAGACATCCTCCGGCGGACCTGGCGACTCGCCGTCCCGTTCACGGTGCTCCTGTTCGCGATCCAGGTCCTCGTCGACCGCAACGGCCTCACGGTCCTCGCACGACTCGGCGATGCCGGCCCCCTCGGCCGACTCGACGTCACCCTGGAGGCGGTCGCGGGGGCGACCACCCAGGCACTGCGGGTCCTGGCCGGCATCACGGTCACCGTCCTCTCCCTCGCGCTCGTCGACGTCGACCGTGTCCTGGCCTCCGTGCGCCGGCACATGCCCCGCTTCGGGGTCACCGCGACGCTCGCGCTCCGCCTTGCGCCGGCGATCGCTGCCGACGGCCGCCGCTACGCCGACGGGCTCCGGTGCCGCGCCGATGGCCGCCTCGGGGCCGTCGACCGGGCCCGCGTCGTCTCGGCCCTGCTCGCCCGCACGCTCGACCGCGCCGGCGACGCGGCGGCGATCCTCGACCTGCGCGGCTTCGGCCACGCGACGCTCCGCGCGTCGCCTGCACCCCGTCGCCGCCTGTCGCGCATCGAACGCGCGACAGTGGCTGCGGCCGGCGGCACGGCAGCGCTGCTCGTCGGCGTCGAGGCGAGCGGCCTGGATCGCTTCGCCACGCTGCCGTCGCTCCACGGCGTCGGCGTGGGCGTCGGGGTCGCCGTCGGGGCCGCGCTCGCGTGCGTGAGTGGTGGTCCGCTCGCGGCGACGAGCCGCGACCGGGGCGCGCGATGACTGTCCGGCCGGTCGCATCCGTGGCGGGGCTCAGCGTCGCCTATCCGGACGGCGCGGCGGTGCTCGACGACGTCTCGCTCGACATCGCCGCCGGCGAGTTCGTCGTCGTGGCGGGTGCCTCGGGGTCCGGCAAGTCGACGCTGCTCTCCGTGCTCTGCGGACTCGTCCCGCACACGACGGGCGGGGTCGTCCGCGGCACCGCGCGCGTCGCCGACCTCGATCTGCGCACGAACGGACCCCGCGAGGTCGGCAAGGTCGTCGGGTACGTGGGCCAGGAGCCCGAGCGTCAGGTCGTGATGACGACGCCACGCGCCGAGCTCGCCCTCGGCCCGGACCTCGCGGGCCACGCCCCGGGCGCGGTGCAGCGCGCCGTCGAGGAGGTCGCGCTCGCCCTCGGCATCGCCGACCATCTCGACCGCGACCTCGCGACGCTGTCCGGTGGCGAACTCCAGCGGGTGGCGCTCGGCGCCGCGCTGACGCGCCGACCCGCGGTGCTCGTCCTCGACGAACCGACCTCCCAGCTGGACCCGGTCGCCGGCGACGAGCTGCTCGGTCTCCTGCGTCGGCTCAACCAGGAATGGGGCGTGACCGTCGTGCTCGCCGAGCACCGGCTCGAGCGCTGCCTGGGCGCCGCAGATCGTGTCGTCGTGCTCGACCGCGGCCGCATCGCCTTCCGAGGGTCGCCGAGCACGTTCTGCCGGTGGGCCGCCGGCGACGGCGCCGCGGTCGTCACGTCGGCGGCGACGCTCCTGCACTCCGTCGATCGCGCGCTCGCCGGCGAAGCCGTGACCGTCAAGCGGGCGCGGGTCGCCCTCGCCGGACGGGGGTTGCTCGACGGTATGGCCGCGATCGACCATGCCGGTGCCCGCGAGCGCGGTGCACCCGGCGCACCCTGCGAAGACGGCTTCGTCCCGATCGGGTCGACGGCGTCCGTCCCGGCTCGGCGCCGCGCGCTGCGTCGACGCGCCGCGGCACGCCCAGCCGCCGCGACCGCCGTCGCGGTCACGAACGCGTGGTACGAGCTCGCCGCCGCCCGGTCGATCCTGCGGGGGCTCGATCTCACGATCGCGCCCGGGGAAGGCGTCGCGCTCATGGGCCGCAACGGTGCCGGCAAGACCACGCTCCTGCGGCTCCTCGCCGGCCTCGACCGCCCCACGCGCGGTCGCATCGACCGCTCCGGGCGGGTCGCGTTGCTCATGCAGCGCAGCGCCGACCATCTCCTCCGCGACCGCGTCGCCGACGAGCTCCCGGCTCACGCCGACCTCACGGACCTCGGGCTCGACCCCGGCCTCGCCGGGCGCCACCCCCGTGACCTCTCCGGTGGCGAACAACAGCTCCTCGCGGCGGCGGTCGTCGCAGGCGGCGACCCGCCCGTGGTGCTCTGCCTCGACGAGCCGACCCGCGGCCTCGATCGTCTGCACCGCGCACGGCTGGCGGCACAGCTCGCGCGGCGCCGCGCCGCCGGCACCGCCACCATCGTCGCCACCCACGATCCCGAGTTCGCCGCCATGGCGGGTCGTCGGGTCATCCTGCTCGGCGAGGGCACCGTGCTCGCCGACGGTCCGGCGGAGGAGCTGCTCGAGGGCGGGTGGTATTTCGCCACCGAGATCGCGCGGGTCCTGCAGACGCCGGGGATCATCACACCGGCCGACGGTGCCGCCACGCTCCGGGCGCGCGCGGTGCGGCCCCCGGCTCCGGCTGAACCGACACCCGGCGACTCACGGTGACCTGGGCGCTCGCCTCGACGGCGATCGTGATCGTCGGCGTGGTCGCCGCGCTGGCGTGGTTCGAGCGCACCGGCCCAGATGCCCGGCAGGTCGCGCTCGTCGCAGCGCTCGCCGCCCTCGCGGTCGCCGGTCGTCTCGCGTTCGCGCCCCTCCCGAGCGTCAAACCGACGACCGACCTCGTGTTCCTCGCCGGCTTCGCATTCGGCGCGACGCCGGGCTTCGTCGTCGGGGCGACTGCAGCGCTCGTCTCGAACATGGCCTTCGGGCAGGGGGTGCACACGCCGTGGCAGATGCTGGCCTGGGGCGGCGTCGGCGTGGTCGGGGCGCTTCTCGCGCGGCCGCTCGGACGCCGCCCGCATCCGTTCGTGCTGGCCCTGGTCTGTGGGCTGTGCGCCTGGGGGTTCAGTGCCTTCATGGATCTCTCCGTCTGGACCCAGACCGCGCCCGGACACACCCTCGACGACCTGCTCGCGATCGTCGCGCGCGGCGTGCCGTTCACCGCGGCGCACGTCGTCGGATCGGTGCTCTTCGCGCTGGCGTTCGGGCGACCGGTGCTCGTCGCCCTCGAACGCGCCGAGCGACGCGCGCACGTCGTGTGGCTCGCCCCCGCGGACGGTTGAGCCCGCGGCGCTGATCGGTGGCGGATGCGGCGCGCCAGATCACACCGCGCGCCGTAGGTGCTCCGTTAGCATCGGGCGTCACAACGAGATCGTGCGACGGGAAGCCGGTGAGAATCCGGCACGGGCCCGCCACTGTGATCGGGATCCACGGGATCCGCACGCTCCGGGCCGACGCACGGGGCAGCCACTGGGCGCACGGCGCCTGGGAAGGCGCGGACCACCGCCCGGGAGTCAGGAAACCTCACACGGTCATCACGTCCGACCAGCCCCCGGGGACCGGGGCTGAAAGACCACATGTTCCGACTCCCCGCGGTGGCGCTGTCCACCGTCGCCATCGCGGCCGGCGCCGCGCCATACGTTCCCGTTGCCGGTGCCGCGATCGGTACTGCGGCGCTCGTCGCCTCCGCCCGGCCGACCCCTGCGGCGGCGGCGACCACGGGCGCCCTCACGCCTCCGCCGAACGCCGCCGGCGCGGCCGGCCTCGACGCCACGGTGCGGTTCCTCCAGGACGCCCAGAACCTCGACGGCGGGTGGGGCGGGCGGCTCGGAGGGGCCTCGGACCCGGACTTCACGGCCTGGGTCGCGCTCGCCCTCGCCGCCGCCGGCGTCAACCCGCAGGACCAGGCGAAGCCGGGCGGTGTCGACGCCTTCCACTTCCTCGTCGCCCACGCCGACGAACTCTCGTCGACCACCGACTACGAGCGGGTCCTGCTCGTCGCCATCGCGGCCGGGACGTCCCCGCACGACTTCGGCGGGCTCGACCTCGTCGCGCTCATCCTGTCCCGACGTCTGCCCGACGGGTCGTTCACCCATGTCGCGGGCGGCACCGCAGGCGGGATCAACGACACGGCGTTCGCGATGCTGCCGCTGTCGATGGTTCCGGATCCGTCGCTCGCGCCGATCCTCGACCGGGCCGCCGACTGGCTGGAATCGGTGCAGGACGCAAGCGGCGGCTGGAGCTACGCGCCGCGCGCGAGCCTCTCCTCGGACATGACCGCCGCCGTGATCGAGGCGCTGCGGGCCGTCGGGCGCGGCGGCACGAGGGCGGAGACCCGGGGCTGGGCCTACTTGAAGGACACCTTCCACGTGGCCGACGGCGGGTTCGGCGAGACGCCCGCCGATCGCGAGTCGAACACCGCCTCGACCTCGTGGACGGTGCAGGCGATGTGGGCGGCCGGGATCGAACCGGCCGCGTGGGCGTCGCCGTCGACGAGCCCACTCGACTACCTCACCGCGATGCAGGATCCCTCGAGCGGCGCGATCCGCTGGAAGGTCTCGGCCGACCTCAACCCCGTCTGGATGACGGCCTACGCCGCCCCGGCCTACGCCGGGTATCCCCTGCCGATTCCCGCCGTGCCACGCGCGGTCGCGCCCCGGGACCCGGTGGCGGCATCGCCGACGCCGACCGTCACGCCTGCTCCGTCTGCGGGCGTCACCGCGGGAGGTGGCGGCGACGGCGCGCCGCTGTTCAGCCGGCCGGAAGCCGGGAGCAAGGGCAGGGCCGCCGGCGGCGTGCAGCGTGTCGAGCGCACGGACGACGACGCGACCACCACCAAACGCCACCATCCGTCCTCGGACCGGTCGCAGCGCGCCGACCGGCCGACGACCTCGTCGCTCGGCACCGGACGCAGCGGTGTGACCCGCGATGTCGCCCACCGCGGCACGCCCAAGCACTCCCGTTCGGCCGGACTCGCCGGCAAGAGCGCCGTGCGCGCCGCAGGCGACAGCGCTGGCGGCGGGCCGTCCGTCGGTGGGCAGGTCATCGGTCTGCCACGCAGCGGCGCCGACGGCACGGGCGACCGCAACGGTGCGGCGCCGGGGCTGCGGTCGGCGACGGCGCAGGACGGTTCGGCGCTCGCGGGTGGGCTGGCTGCGCTGCTGCTCGTGGCGCTCTCCGCCGGCATGACGCTCGAACGTCATCGGGTCCGGGAGGCCGCATGATCGTTCCCCCCGCCATCACCGGGTCGGCGTCCGCAACGGCTGCGGCCGCCACGGACGCCGGGATCGGCGACGCGCTCTCGAAGCTCACCGGGGCCCTGCAGCTTCCGGTGCTGCTGATCGCCATCGCCATGCTGCTGCTCACCGCGATCGAGACGGGCCGGTTCGTCACGGAGCTCCTGCGCCGCAGCGCCGCGAGCCGCCGTCGCCCGCTGCGGTCGACGGCCGCGCTGGCGATCACCGCCGAGGACCCGGCGCGGGCCGCAGAGCTCGCACGGCAGGCGCCGACCGCGGCGTCCGCGGTCGCCGTCGCGGCCCTGGCGTCGACCCCGGTCGACGCCGAACATGCCCTCACCGACTACGAGCATGCGGTGCAGCGCCGCCTGGACCGCACCCGCCTGCTCGTGCGGTCCGGACCGGCGCTCGGCCTCATGGGCACGCTCATCCCGCTCGCCCCGGGACTCACGGCCCTCGGCCGGGGCGACGTGCCCAGCCTCGCAGACGACCTCCGCCGGGCCTTCGCGGCGACGATCATCGGCATCCTCGTCGGCACCGTCTCGTACGCGATCACGCTCACCCGCTCGCGCCTCTACAGCGAAGACCTCACGCAGCTCGAGCGGGCCGCGACCGATGCGCAGCAGACGCTGGAACCCGTCACGTGAGCCGGATCGGATTCGGCCGGCACGGTGCCGCCGGCGGCGTCGAGGACGATCCCCTCGACGGCCTCGTCAACCTCTTCGATCTCGGCCTCGTCCTCGCGGTCGCCTTCCTCGTCGCCGGACTCACCGCCGGCAAGTCGATCGCCAGTCGCGACGCCGCGCAGCGGCGCACCACGCCGGCTGCCGCGACACCGTCGACCCCGCAGACCGTCGAGGTCCCGCCCGGCGCCGGCACCGCGTCCGGGCAGGGCGCGGCGATCGGCACCGTCTATCGCCTCCCCGACGGCACCCTCGTCCTCGACCGCGGCAACGCCAGCCCGAGCTCCACGCCATGACCCCACTCGCCAGCGTCGACCGTCAGATCGGTGACGCCCTCTCCCACGTGTCCTCGGTGCTCGGCGTCCCCGTGCTGATCGCCGCCGTGATCGTCCTCGCGCTCTGCGCCGTCGAGCTCGGCCGCTGGGCGACGGAGATCGCGCGCCGCGCCCGTGCGACGCAGCCGCTCACGGCGCTCACGGCTCGCGTCGTCGCGCACCCCGCCGACGCCGTCACGCTCGCCGCGGGAGCCCCGAGCGTGTACGCGGAGTCGACGCTGCGCAGCATCGGCCAGGCACTACAGCGTGGCGACCGTGACGCCGTCGACCACGCCCTCGACGACTACGAGCACCTCGTCGAGCGGCGCCTCGACGGCCTGCGCGTGATCGTCCGCGCCGGCCCCGCGATCGGTCTGATGGGCACGCTCATCCCGCTCGCCCCTGGGCTGCGGGCGCTCGGCACCGGCGACGTGCGTCTGCTCACCGAGGATCTGCGGATCGCGTTCGCCGCCACGGTCGTCGGCCTGCTCGCCGGCACGATCGCCTTCGGCCTCACGCTCGCCCGCACGCGCCGTTGGAACGAGGATCTCGCCGCGCTCGAGCGCGCCACCGACCACGTCCGTGCCGTCGCGGCCGCCGCCGCGAAGGCGCGTGCCGCGCATGAGGGCGCCGCGATCGCCGCGGCCGAGCGGGCCTCCCGTGGCGCGGAGGTCCCGGCATGAGCCGCGAGGGTCGTCGCAGCGGCCGCCGCCGCATCGGCGACGCCGCCGGAGATCCCCTCGACGGCCTCGTCAACCTGTTCGACGTCGGTGTCGTGCTCGCGGTCGCGTTCCTCATCGCGGGTCTCACCTCGAGCGTCAACCGCCAGGGCAAGCTCGAGTCGCGGCAGCCGACGGCCTCCACCCCGTCGAGCCGCGAGCAGCCCCAGCGCTCGCAGTCGCAGGCGACCCCGGCGAAGGGCAAGGGCCGTGCGGTCGGCACGGTCTACCGCCTCGACGACGGCCGCCTCGTCTACACGACGAAGACGACGCCGTAGGGCGGGCTATCCCGCCCCACCGGCCGGGTACGCGGCGAAGGTCGTGCGGTCCTCGTCGACCGTGAGGAGCCGGGCTGCGGCCGGGTAGGCCCGCTGCGGGCACGCCGCACGGTCGCAGGCGCGGCACCCGGGACCGATCGGTGCCGCGAGCGACGGATCGGTGAGGTCGAGCCCGTCGGCGTAGACCAGGGCCGGCGCGTGGCGCAGTTCGCAGCCGAGGGCGAGGGCGAACGTCTTCGCCGGCGTGCCGAAGCCGCTGCGCTTGCGGGCCACCGTCCGGGCGATCCACAGGTGCCGGCGGCCGTCGGGCATCTCCGCGACCTGTCGCACGACCTGCCCCGGCGCCGCGAACGCGTCGTACACGCCCCAGAGCGGACAGGTCCCACCGGAGCGGGAGAAGTGCAGCCCGGAGGCGGACTGTCGCTTGGAGATGTTGCCCGCGCGGTCCACCCGAACGAACGAGAACGGCACGCCACGCAACCCCGGACGCTGCAGCGTCGACAACCGGTGGCAGACCACCTCGAAGCCCACGCGGTAGAGGTCGCCGAGGCGCTCGACGTCGTAGCGGTACTCCCGCGCCAGTCCGAGGAACCGGCGGTACGGCATGAGGGCGGCGCCGGCGAAGTAGTGGGCGAGACCGAGCCGTGCCAGGCGGGCGGCCTGCGGCGTCGCGGCGAGGCGACGGTCCGACGCGGCCAGCTCGTCGAGGACTCCACCGTGCTCGAGGAGGGCGATCTGGGTGGCGAGCTGGAACGCCTGCTGGCCGGGCCGCAGCTGTGCGGCGAGCTGGAGGGTGTGGGCGTCTGCGTCGAAGCGCCGGAGTTCGCCGTCGCTGGCGTCGCTCGGTTTCTGCACCACCCGCACGCCGTGCCGGTCCCGGAGGTGCCGGGCGAAGGCGACGCGCCCGTCGCCGGGCTGCAGGTCGAGCGCCGTGGCGAGCGACTCGGCGGCCTCGTCGAGGACCGGGAAGTAGTTCTGGTGGTCGTAGACGAAGTCGCGGACCAGTTCGTGCGGCGCGACCACCGTGCCGGCGTCGCCACCGGGTGCACGCCCGGGATCGAGCTCGGCGAGCCCCTGTCCCGCGGACACGTCGCGGTAGCGCCGCCGCAGGCCGATCAGCCCGCGGGCGACCTCCGGGTGGCGGGCCGCCAGGTCGGCGAGTTCCCCGCCCGAGAGGCGCACACCGACCGCGTCGTCCAGCAGGGCGTCCTGGAGTTCGGCGATGAGGCGGGGCGTGTCCTCCGCGGCGAAGAAGGTCGGGTCGACCCCGAACGACTCGGTGAGTCTGAGCAGCACGGCCGTCGTCAGCGGGCGATGGTCGCGCTCGATCTGGTTCAGGTAGCTCGCGGAGAGCCCGAGCCGCCGCGCGAGCTCGGCCTGGCTGAGGCCGTGGACCTCGCGGAGGTGCCGGATCCGTGTGCCGCTCGCCGCCGTCATCGTTTGCAATCTTCGCAGACGGGACGGCATTGGCTTCGCAGCACTTGCACTGCGCTCGACGGCAAGGCATCAAGGCGCCACCATGGCTCGTCCGCGGCATCATTCGCGAGCTTCGCACCATGACCGCCGCACGCCGATCCCACGACCCCAGGGACCCGATGACCGATTCCGCAGGCGGCGTCCCCAGCGACGCCCACCACATCCATGACGCCGACGGCAACGTCATCAGCGACCGTCCGTGGATCATCCGGACCTACGCCGGGCATTCGACCGCGAAGGCGTCGAACGAGCTCTACCGCTCGAACCTCTCCCGGGGCCAGACCGGCCTCTCGATCGCCTTCGACCTCGCCACCCAGTGCGGCTACGACAGCGACGACGACATCGCCCGACCGGAGGTCGGGAAGGTCGGCGTGCCGATCAACTCGCTCGACGACTTCGCGATCCTGTTCGACCAGATCCCGATCGAGCAGATGAACACCTCGATGACGATCAACGGCACCGCGATGTGGCTGATGAGCCTCTACGTGGCGCTGGCCCGCGAGCGGGGCGTCGACACGAAGCTGCTGAACGGCACCACGCAGAACGACCTCATCAAGGAGTACCTCGCCCGCGGGACCTACATCTTCCCGCCGAAGGAGAGCCTGCGGATCATCGCCGAGATGTACGAGTTCTGCATCGACGAGATGCCGAAGTTCAACGCCTCGAACATCTGCAGCTACCACCTCCAGGAGGCCGCGGCCACACCGACCCAGGAGCTCGCGTTCGCGCTCGCCAACGCGATCGGTCTCCTCGACCTCCTCAAGGAGCGCGGCAACATCCCGGAGGACGACTTCGAGCGGATCGTCGGCCGGATCTCGTTCTTCGTCAACGCCGGCATCCGGTTCGTCGAGGAGATGTGCAAGATGCGCGCGTTCTCCGAGATGTGGGAGGACATCACCGCCAACCGCTACGGCGTGAAGAACCCGAAGTACCGGCGCTTCCGGTACGGCGTGCAGGTCAACTCGCTCGGCCTCACGGAGGCACAGCCCGAGAACAACGCCTGGCGGATCCTCATCGAGGCGCTCGGCGTGACGCTCTCCCGCGACGCCCGCGCACGCGCGCTGCAGCTGCCGGCCTGGAACGAGGCCCTCTCGCTGCCGCGCCCGTGGGACCAGCAGTGGTCGCTGCGGCTCCAGCAGATCCTCGCCTACGAGACCGACCTCCTCGAATACCCCGACCTCTTCACCGGCAGCCCCGTCGTGCAGGCGAAGGTCGAGGAGATGAAGGCGGCGGCCTGGTCGGAGATCAACGCGATCCTCGACATGGGCGGCGTCGCCGATGCGATCGAGTCCGGCTACATGAAGTCCGCGCTCGTGCGGTCCATGGGCGAGCGGATGAGCGCGATCAACAACGGCGAGCAGATCGTCGTCGGGCTCAACAAGTGGACCGAGGGTCTCCCCACGCCGCTGCTCTCCGGTGACGACGGCGGCATCTTCAAGGTCGAGGACTCCGCCGCCCAGGCCACCTTCGACAACCTCGAGATCACCCGCAAGAACCGCGATCCCGAGCGGGTCGAGCGGGCGCTCGCCGCGCTGCAGGCTGCCGCGCGCTCGGGCGCGTCGATGATGGAGCCGTCGATCGAGTGCGCGCACGCTCGCGTCACCACCGGTGAATGGGCTCGCGCGCTGCGCGACGTCTTCGGGGAGTACCGCCCGTCGACCGGCGTCGACGGCCAGAAGCTCGGCCTGCAGATCGACCGGGTCGAGGCGCTGCGGCAGCGGATCGCCGTCCTGACCGAGGTGCTCGGGCACCGCCCGCGCATCGTCGTCGGCAAGCCCGGCCTCGATGGGCATTCCAACGGGGCCGAGGTGATCGCCGTGTCCGCGCGGCACGTCGGCTTCGACGTCGTCTACTCCGGCATCCGCCTCTCACCGGACGAGATCGTGCGCTCCGCCGTCGAGGAGGACGCCGACGTGATCGGCGCCTCGGTGTTGTCCGGGTCGCACGTCGCGCTCGCCGGGCAGATCCTCGAGCGGCTCGACCACTACGGTGCGCGCGACCGCATCCACGTGGTGTTCGGCGGCATCATCCCGCCGGACGACTGGCCCACGCTCAAGGGCATGGGCGTCTCGCGCGTGTTCACGCCGTCGGACTACGAGCTCATCGACATCATGTCGTCGATCGTCGGCGTGCTCGAGGAGGACGCGGGCGTGACCCCGCCGGTCGCCGACGACGTGGCGGCGGTCGCCGGGGCCGTCGCGGGCTCCGATGCAGGCTGACGCCGTTGCGGCGCCGGTCGGCGATCTCGCGCTACTGGTCGAACGCGCCGGTGCACGGGATGCCCATGCCGTCGCGCGCCTCGTCTCGGTCTTCCAGGATCGTCGCCCGGAGGCGGTGCCGCGACGGGCCGAGGCGATCCGCCTGCTCGACGATCGTCCGCAGACGCGCGCGACCGCCCCGGTGATCGGGGTCACCGGGACGCCGGGATCGGGCAAGTCGTCGCTGCTCGGTCGCATCGCGATCGACCTCCTCGACGGCGATCCCCACCTCTCGGTCGCGGTGCTCGCGATCGACCCGTCGAGCAAGGTCTCCGGCGGTGCGCTGCTCGGCGACCGCACACGCCTCCAGATGGGCCGGGTCGACCATCGGCTGTTCTTCCGCAGCGAGGCCTCCGACTCGGAGCTCGGCGGCCTGAGCCCGTCGAGCTTCCAGGTGTGCCGGCTCCTGACGCGGCTCTTCGACGTCGTGTTCGTCGAGACGGTGGGGATCGGCCAGAGCGAGGCCGACGTCCGGGCGCTCGCCGAGCACGTCTACCTCGTCATCGCCCCGCTCGGCGGCGACGAGGTCCAGTACCTGAAGGCCGGGATCATCGAGATCCCGGACGCGTTCATCGTGAACAAGTGCGACGAGCGCGCCGCGGACGCCGCGTTCAACCAGCTCAAGGCGAGCCTCTGGATGGCCCGCCCGTTCGATGCCGACGACCTGCCCGTCCACCGCACGAGCGCGAAATCCGGGGCAGGCCTGCCGGAACTCACCGCCGCGATCACCGGGCTGATCGCCACGGCGCACCCGGCCCCCGCGGACCTCGCCCGGCGGGACGCCCACTTCTTCCAGCGATGGGTCCAGGACGAATGGGGCCGTTCGGGGGTTCGGCACCTCCTGACCCACGCGGGAGGAGCGCAGCGAT
>JAVHXX010000078.1 GCA_031119595.1 Patulibacter sp.
CATTGCGCAAGATTCCCCACTGCTGCCTCCCGTAGGAGTCTGGACCGTGTCTCAGTTCCAGTGTGGCTGATCGTCCTCTCAGACCAGCTACGCATCGTCGCCTTGGTAGGCCTTTACCCCACCAACTAGCTAATGCGCCGCGGACTCATCCCAATGCGGAGGCCGAAGCTTCCTTTCCTCCGAAGAGCACATCCGGTATTAGCTCGAGTTTCCTCGAGTTGTCCCGGTCATTGGGGCAGATAATCCACGTGTTACTCACCCGTTCGCGGCTTTGCCCCCGGACAAGTCCGGGTTCGTCGCTCCACTTGCATGTGTTAGGCACGCCGCCAGCGTTCATCCTGAGCCAGGATCAAACTCTCCGTGACAGACTGAGCAGTTCAAAGAACTCTCAGCGCTTCGTTGAGTTTGTCAATTACACGGGATGCTGGGTACACCAGAACATCCCAATTGACGGTTATTATTGATCTCTCTCGCCCACTGGCGTAGACGAGAGACTAAAGCTCGACATTGACCCGTGTCCCCTTAGGACACGGGAATGCATATTGCTGAGTTTTCAAGGACCGTCGCGCTCGCTCGGAATGAGGGGCTTCCTCATCTCGATCTCGCGAAGGAGATCCGGCTCGTCACCGGGCGAGATACCTTAACAGGTTTCTCGCGGCGCCGGAGTGGCCGGGGCGGAGGACTTTAGCAGACTCTCGCTCAGGCCGGACTCGCCGGGCGGCTGGTCTGTCGCAGTTGCGATGACCAGCGCCTGAAAGAAGATACACAGGACGATTTGCGCGTGCAGTCTCCCTAGGCCCCTTTTTCGCCCGAAACAACCCCTGGAGACGCAAAAAGCCCCGTGTTCACGGGGCTTTTACATCGCAAAATTTTTTTTGAATTTCTTCTGGACGGCGTCGTTTCCGCTGCTCAGCCCACGTTGATCCTCGCGAACCGACGTTTCCCGAGCTGGAGCACACGGCCATCCAGGCTTGACGCCGGTACATCGAGCGGATCTCCCGGAACCACGTCGCCGTCGCATCGGACGGCCCCCTGCACCAACAGGCGTCGCGCCGACGACCGCGATTCCCCGAACGCCGTCGCGAGGACCGCCGGGAGATGCGCCTCTCCCCCGGGGATCTGCACCGAGGGGATCTCGTCCGGCAAGGCCTTGTCGACGAAGACCCGCTCGAACCCGGCCGCTGCAGCATCGGCGGCGCCGGCATCGTGGAACCGCGTGACCAACCGCTTCGCGAGCGCGTGCTTCGTATCCCTGGGACTCAGGTCTGCCGGGAGTCCTTCCCCGAGCAGGAGGTCGAAGTACTCGGGCATCGCGGTGTCCGGGAGGGACAGCACCTTGCCGTACATCTCGTCCGGGGCATCGCGGACCCCGATCTGGTTCCCGAGGGACTTGGACATCTTCCGCTCGCCGTCGAGCCCCGGGAGGATCGGCATCGTGAGGATGGACTGCTGGGACTGCCCATAGGCCTTCTGCATGTCGCGGCCGAGGAGAAGGTTGAACTTCTGGTCCGTGCCCCCGAGTTCGATGTCGGCCTTGATCGCGACCGAGTCGTAGGCCTGCATCATCGGGTAGAGCAACTCGAGGATCGTGATCGGTCGATGGGACGCGAACCGCTTCGCGAAGTCGTCGCGCTCCAGGAGCTGGGCGACGGTCGTGGTGCGGAGGAGGGCGAACAGCTCGCTGAGGCTGAGGTCGAGCCACTCCGAGTTGCGCACCACCTCCACCCGCGAGGGATCGAGGACCTTGAACGCCTGCTCCTGGTAGGTCGCCGCATTCGCGTCGATGGCGGCGTCGTCGAGGACCGGGCGGGTGGTGTCGCGACCGGACGGGTCGCCCACCCGCGCGGTCATGTCTCCGATGAGGAGGACCACGTGATGGCCGGCGTCCTGGAGCTCGCGCAGCTTCTGGAGGACGACCGTGTGACCGAGATGGATGTCCGGGGCGGTCGGATCGAGACCGAGTTTGGCCCGCAGCGGCTTCCCGCTCTCACGTGCGCGCGCGAGTTGCTGTGTGAGCGCGTCGGCCGGCAGGGCGTCGGCGACGTTGCGGGTGAGCCACTCCGCGGTGGCGCGATCATCGTCGGTGGGCACTCGGTGGGGTTCGGCCATCGCACGCAATGGTAGAGTCCGCGAGCTTCGACCGGCAGGCCTCCCCCGCCGCGCCTTCCGTCGAGCGCCCTTCCATGCCCCGCGTTGCACGCAGCCGTGAACCTCGTACGCGTACGAGGATCAAGTTCCTGAGGATCTCGTTCGTGGTCCTCGGCCTCACCGTGCTCTCGGGGATCTCGGTGCTGTTCGGGATGATGATGGCCGTCGCCCCCGACGTGAAGGAGCTCTCGAACCAGCAGGAGTTCAAGACCGCGCAGAACTCGGTCCTCGAGGACCGCAACGGCAAGTTCCTGGCCGAGCTGACCCCGGCCGACGGTCGCGTCATCGATGCCAGCGGCGACATCGCCCCCGTGATGAAGCAGGCCGTCGTCGCGATCGAGGACAAGCGCTTCTACCACCACCAGGGCGTCGACCTCCGCGGCCTCGGGCGCGCGTTCTTCACCGACGTCATCGAGGGCAAGGCCGCGCAGGGCGCGTCGACGATCGAGCAGCAGTTCATCAAGGTCGTCTCGAAGGACCAGAACGACCGCAGCATCGCGAACAAGATCCGCGAGACCGCCCTCGCCTACCACCTGTCGCACAAGTGGAGCAAGGACAAGATCCTCACCGAGTACCTCAACGCGATCTACTACGGCAACGGCGCGTACGGGATCGAGTCGGCGGCCCGCACCTACTTCGGCACCGATGCCGCGATGCAGGGCTGCGGCGACCGGAAGAATCCGTGCGCCAAGCACCTGACGCCTCCCGAGGCCGCCTTCCTCGCCGGGATCATCAACTCGCCGACGGCGTTCGACCCGGTCGAGAACCCGGTCGACTCCGAACACCGCCGGGACCTCGTCCTCCAGGCCATGCGCGCGCAGGGGATGCTCAACCCGGTCCAGTATTCCGACGCGCTCGCGACGTCGATCCCCGCTGCCGAGCAGATCAGCCCGCCGAAGCTCCGCCTCGCGGACTCCGGTTCCGGCTACTACGTCGGCTGGATCCGTAGCCAGCTCGCCGATCCGAGCATGGTCGGTCCCCGGACGGCCTTCGAGGGTGGGCTCACCGTGAAGACCACGCTCGATCCGGAGATGCAGCAGGCCGCCGAGGGCTCGATCAAGGCGTGGCTGAGCGGCAACGGCCCGGGAGCCGCGATGGTCGTGATCGACAACGCCACCGGCGAGGTCCGGGCGATGGTCGGCGGGCAGAACTTCGACCAGAAGCCGTTCAACCTGGCCACGCAGGGGCGTCGCCAGCCCGGGTCGACCTTCAAGCCGTTCGTGCTCGCCGAGGCCCTGCAGTCCGGGATCTCGCCGAACTCGATCTGGGACTCGAAGAAGCAGACGTTCCAGGTGAGCAAGCGCGAGAAGTTCGTGGTCAACAACTACGACCACATCTACACGGGCCCGCGCACGCTCGCGAACGCCACCGCGTTCTCGGACAACTCGGTGTTCGCCCAGGTGGGCGTGAAGGTCGGGACGAAGAAGATCGCCTCGCTCGCCAAGCAGATGGGCATCCGCACGCCGGTCTCGTCGAACCTCGCGATGATCCTCGGCGGCCTGAAGGTCGGCGTGACGCCCCTCGACATCGCGCACGCGTACGAGAGCTTCGCCACCGGCGGCAACCGCATCTACGGCACGCTCGGGGCGCCGCACCAGGGTCCCGTCGGAATCCGTTCGTACGAGAGTAAGGACGGCAAGATCAAGCTCACCCAGAACAAGACGAAGAAGCGCCGGGTGCTGGCCGAGAACATCGCCAACGAGACGACGAACATCCTCCAGGGCGTCGTGAAGATCGGGTCCGGCACGGCCGCGCAGATCCCGGGCCAGGTCGTCTGGGGCAAGACCGGCACCACCGAGGGCTTCGGCGACGCGTGGTTCGCCGGATCGACCGGCGGGCTGACCGTCGCGGTGTGGGTCGGGTACCCGGACCAGACGAAGCCGATGCTGAACGAGTACCGCGGCGAGCCCGTCTCCGGCGGCACCTTCCCGACGCAGATCTGGCACACGTTCATGCTCAAGGCGCTGCAGATCCAGAAGGACCGCCGCGACAAGCTCTGCGCCGAGAAGGCCGACACGAAGCACCCTTGCGCCGAGGACCAGAAGCCGACCACCCCGACGACGCCGTCCGGGATCGACTTCACCGGCACGACCGGCCAGACCGGGGAGACCGGCGGCTCGGATTCGACCGGTGGCTCGACGGGCGGAAGCTCCTCGACCGGGACCACCGGCTCCACCGGGACAGGAACCGGCACCGGAACCGGAACCGGCGGTGCGACCGCGACCGACGGCACCGGCGGCGGCCAGAACCAGGCCCCGGCACAGAACGCGCCGGCGACCCCGGTGACGCCGGCAGGCCCCGCAACCGGCGGGGATTCGGGCGGCAGCTCGTCCGGCGGCGGCGTCGCCCCCGGCACCTGATCAGGGTCTCGGCGAGGAGACGCCCGGGCTGCCTCGCAGCGCGAACCGCCAGGGCAGGTCGACCGCTTTGGTGATGCCGACGCGCGGCCCGATCGCGATCGGCTCGCCGATCATCGGGTCGTCCGCATCGGCGGGCGTGAGTCGCAGGGTCCCGCCGGCGAGCAGATCGATCCCGTCATCGGCGATCGAGAGGCCGAGCGTCTTGCCGAGCCGGCCCGGTCCGGGGACCGGGTCTCCGCCGAGCCCGGGAACGGCAACGGCCCCTCTGAGGAGTACCGCCGAGGCGAAGTCCTGGCTGCCCACGACGACGTTGAGCAACAGGTGGATCCCGTAGGACAGGTACACGTAGGCGTGTCCCGGGGGCCGCTTCAGCTTCTGCGCGCGTGGCGTGTGCCCGCCATAACCGTGGCAGGCCTCCTCGTCCTGGTGGTACGCCTCGGTCTCCACGATCACCAGCTCGAGGCGATCCGAGGCGACACGGCATCCGATCAATCCCGCGGCGGCGTCGACGACGTCGCCGGCGAGCAGCTCGCGGAGCGATGCGGCCGTGGTCGGCGGGTGCGCGAACACGGCCGGGCCGAGCGGGGCTACAGGTCGAGGACGGCCCGCGCCTGCGCGAGCTGCTCGGTGACGCGCACGAGCGCCGTGCCGCCGAGCGAGACCTTCGACTCCAGCCACGACGCCTGGCTCAGGACGCCGTAGACGCCTTCGTCCAGGAGCTCGTGGTGCGCCTTCAGCTCCTCGAGGGTGAACGACGACAGCGGCCGCTTCTGCTCGAAGCTCGTACGGACCAGCCCGGCGACGACGCCGTGCGACTCGCGGAACGGCAGGCCCTTCTTCACGAGGAAGTCGGCGATGTCCGTGGCGGCGATGTTCTCGTCGGACGCGGCCGCGGCCATGCGGTCGCGGTTGAAGGATGCCGTGGAGAGCATGCCGTCGGCGGCGGCCAGGGTGATGGTGACCGTGTCGACGGCGTCGAACACGTGCTCCTTGTCTTCCTGGAGGTCCTTGTTGTAGGTGAGCGGCAGCGCGTGCATCACGCCGTGGAGGGCCGCGAGGTGGCCGACGACGCGCGGCGCCTTGCCGCGCAGCAACTCGCCGCAGTCCGGGTTCTTCTTCTGCGGCATGAGCGAGGAGCCGCTGCTCCAGGCGTCGCTGAGTTCCATGAAGCCGAACTCCTGGCTGCTCCAGAGCACGATCTCGGCGCCGAGGCGCGAGAGGTGCGTCGAAACCACGGCACAGGCCTGGAGCAGGTCGAGGGCGAAGTCGCGGTTGGAGACGGCGTCGATCGAGTTCGGGACGACGCCGGCGAACCCGAGGTCGCGGGCGACCTGCGTGCGGTCGGTGTCGAAGTTGACGCCCGCAAGCGCACCGGCACCGAGCGGGAGGACGTCGGCCTGGCGGGCGGCGAAGCGCATCCGCTCACGGTCGCGGACGAGCATCCACACGTACGCGAGGAGGTGGTGCGACAGGTACACCGGCTGCGCGCGCTGCAGGTGCGTGTACCCGGGCAGTGCCCAGTCGAGGTGGCGCTCGGCCACGTCGACGAGGGTGCGCGCGAGGGCCTCGACCTGGTCCGCGAGACGCACGGCGTGGTCGCGGACGTACAGGGCGAGGTCGGTGGCGACCTGGTCGTTGCGCGAGCGGCCCGTGTGGATCTTGCCGCCGGCGCGACCGGCGAGCTCGGTGACGCGCCGCTCGATCGCCATGTGGATGTCGACGTCGTCGTCCTCGAACGGGAACCGGCCCTCGGCCAGCTCCTGCTCGACCTGGTGCAGCGCCGTCAGGATCTGGTCGCGGTCGTCCTCGGAGATGATGCCGCGCGCGGCGAGCATCGTCGCGTGGGCGCGCGACTGCGCGACGTCGTACGGCCACAGGCGCCGGTCGACGTCGAGGGAGTAGTCCAGGGACTGGAAGAGGGGATCTTGCGGCTCGGAGAAACGCGACATTCGTGGCTCAGTGTCCCAGAAGGTGGTGGCGGAGACGGGCGGCGACGTGCTCGACCTGGCCCTGCGTCATCTGCGGGAAGAAGGGCAGCGCGAGCGAGCTGGCACCGATGCGCTCGGTCACCGGGAACATGCCCTCGCGGTAGCCGAGATCGCGGTAGAAGCTGAAGAGGTGGATCGGCGGCAGGTACGGCCGGCACTGGATCCCGTCGGCGGTGAGCGCGCGGATGGTGTCGTCCCGGTCGGTGCCGTCCGGCACCTGCACGACGAACACGAACCAGCCGCGACGTTCCTGGCCGCGGTCCGCGCACGGCAGGCCGAGACCGCGATCCGCGAGGTCGGCGAGCGCCGCGCGGTACCAGGCGGCGACCTGCGCGCGGTCGGCGAGCATCTGGTCGAGGCGCCCGAGCTGCGCGACGCCGAGCGCCGCCTGCAGCTCGGACATCCGGTAGTTGAAGCCCAGGCGATCGTGGTCGAGCCAGCCCATGTCCGCGGCACGCCCCTGGTTGCGCTCGCTCGCGATCAGGTCGGCGACGCGCTGCTCGGAGGTGACGACCATGCCGCCCTCGCCCGTCGCGATCTGCTTGTTCGCGTAGAACGCGAACACCGCGCTGTGGCCGCGGCCACCGACCGGGGTGCCGTCGGCGTGGATCGCGCCGACCGCCTCGCAGGCGTCTTCGACGATCGGCAGGCCGTGGCGCTCGAGCGCGGGCGTGTCGGCCGGGTAGCCGAAGATGTGGACCGGGAGCAGCGCCTTCGTCTTCGGGGTGATCGCATCGGCAGCGGCGTCGACGTCGAGATTGAACGTGACCGGATCGACGTCGACGAACCGCGGCACGGCGCGCTCGAAGAGGACCGAGTTCGCGCTCGCGATGAACGACATCGGCGAGGTGATGACCTGGTCGCCCTCGCGGACGCCCGCAGCACGCAGGGCGAGATGGAGCCCGGCGGTGCCGCTGGAGGTGGCGCGGCCGTAGGCGACGCCGACCCGGTCCGCCATCCCCTGCTCGAACGCCAGCGTCTTCTGACCGAGCGAGAGCTGCCCGGACTCGAGCACCTCGAGGACGAGGCGCTTCTCCTCGTCGCCGATGACCGGCTTCGCGGCCGGGATGAAGTCGGTGCCTGGCGTGTTCATGCGCCTCCTCCGTGCGGGGCGGTCCGCGTGCCCGTTGCGAGTGCCGCCGTCCGGCCGTGCTCACGGCCGGGCTGTACGGCGTAGGCGAGCGAATCGACCAGGGCCTGCCATGAGGCGTCGATGACGTTCGTGGAGACGCCGATCGAGCCCCAGGTCTCGTGGCCGTCGGAGGCATCGAGGAGGACGCGCGTGACCGACCCGGTGCCCTTCTCGACGTCGAGGATGCGCACCTTGTAGCCGACGAGCTCGATCGCGGCGAGGTGCGGATGGAGCTCGGTGATCGCGGCCCGCAGCGCCGAGTCGAGCGCGTTGACCGGCCCGTTGCCCTCGGCCGTGCGGAAGACGGTCTCGCCGTCGATGCTGAGCTTGATCGTGGCCTCGGTCGAGAGGACGCCGTCGGCGCGGCGCTCGACGATCACGCGCCACGACTCGAGCGTGAGGAGCGAGGTGTACTGGTCGGTCTCGCGGCGGATGAGCAGCTCGAAGGACGCATCCGCGGCTTCGTACGCGAAGCCCTCGTGCTCGAGCTCCTTGACGCGGTCCAGGATGCGCTCGGCGTCGCCGTCGGCGAGGTCGAGGCCGGCCTCGTCGGCCTTCTCGAGGACCGTCGCGCGGCCCGCGAGCTCACTGATCACCAGCTCGCGCTCGTTGCCGACCGCAGCCGGATCGACATGCTCGAAGGTCGAGGCGTCCGTGCGGACGGCGGCGATGTGCAGGCCGCCCTTGTGGGCGAAGGCGTTCTTGCCGACGTACGGCTGGCTCGGCTGCGGGATGCGGTTGAGGAGCTCGTCGACGGCATGCGCCGCCGAGGTGAGGCGGGCGAGCCGGCCCTCGGGGAGCGCCTGCAGCCCGAGTCCGAGCTCGAGACCACCGATCACCGAGACGATGTTGGCGTTGCCGGTGCGCTCGCCGATGCCGTTCATCGTGCCCTGGACCTGCGTGGCGCCGGCCTGCACGGCCGCGATCGAGTTCGCGACCCCGCACTCGAGGTCGTTGTGGCAGTGCGCGGCGACGCGCACCCGCGAGCCGAGCGCAGCCACCACGGCCGCGGTCGCCTCGGCGACCTGAAACGGCAGCGACGACCCGTTGGTGTCGCACAGGGACAGCGTCTCGGCGCCCGCGTCCGCGGCGACCGTGAGGCACTGCAGCGTGTACTCGGGATCGTCGCGGAAGGCGTCGAAGAAGTGCTCGGCGTCGTACACGACACGCTTGCCCTCGGCCACGAGGAACGCGACCGAGTCGCCGATGATCTCGAGGTTCTCGGAGCGGTCGACCTTGACGACCTTCTCGAGGTGCAGGCCCCAGGTCTTGCCGACGATCGTCGCGATCGGGGCGAACGCCTCGACCAGCGCCAGGAGCGACGCGTCGTCCTTGGCAGCGACACCACGCCGGCGCGTCATGCCGAACGCCGCGATCTCGCTGGTCTCGAAGGTCTCGTGCGAGAGGAGCTCGAAGAGCTCGCGCTCCTTCGGGTTGCTCGCCGGGAAGCCCGCCTCGATGATCGCGACGCCGAGGCGATCGAGCTCGTGCGCGACCCGCACCTTCTCCTGGGCGGTCAGCGACAGGCCGAGACCCTGCATGCCATCGCGCAGGGTGGCGTCGTAGATCTCGATCTGGCGTCGGCCGGGGCCGGAGGTGTCGGGGGAAGTGGCGGTGGTGGTCATCGGTTCATCCGTGGCAGGTACGGGGCAGCGGCAAGGGGCAGGCGGCGCTGCCCCCGCCCTGCGGGGACCGCGTCGCCTAGCGAATTCGCCGGCTGCGCCGGCCGATGTGCGACGTGACGATCACGCCGCGGTCCGTGCGGGGACGGGGTCGAGCCAGCCGCGGTACCGCTCGTCGCGGCCGTGGAGGGCGTCCTTGAAGACCGACTGCACGGCGAGCGTGATCGGACCGGGCGTGGCGTCGCCGATCTCGATGTCGTCGATCTCGACGACCGGGACGAGCTCCGCCGCGGTGCCGGTCATGAAGACCTCGTCGGCGAGGTAGGCCTCGGCGCGGGCGATGTCACGCTCGACGAGCGTGTAGCCGAGGTCGTCGATGATCTTCATCACGGCGCTGCGCGTGATGCCGTCGAGGATGCCGGCGGTCTGCGGGGGCGTGTAGATCTTGCCGGCCTTCACGACGAAGAGGTTCTCGCCGGAGCCCTCGGAGATGAAGCCGCGCTCGTCGAGCAGGAGGGCTTCCTCGTAGTAGTTGGTGCCGTCCGGGTTCTTGCGGCGCGAGACCTCGTTCTTGGCGAGGACCGAGTTCAGGTAGTGCCCCGAAGCCTTGGCGTGCGGGATGAGGGAGTTGTGGCTGGTGCGGCGCCACGAGCTGACCTTCGCGCGGACGCCCTCGCGCTGACCCTTCTCGCCGAGGAGCGAGTCCCACTTCCACGACGCGATCGCGACGCGCATCGGGGAGCCCTGGGCGAAGAGGCCCATCTCGCCGTCGCCGCGGAAGACCAGCGGGCGGATGTAGCACTCACGCTGGTCGTTCTTGGCGATGAGGTCGAGGGTGGCCTGACGGATCTCCTCGCGCGTGAACGGGACGTGGAGGTAGTAGAGCTTGGCCGAGGCGAAGAGCCGCTCGACGTGCTCGGGGTGGCGGAACACCGCCGGACCGATCTCCGTGTCGTAACAGCGGATGCCCTCGAAGACGCCCGTGCCGTAGTGCAGGGCGTGCGTCAGGACGTGGACCTGCGCCTCGTCCCACGGGACGAACTCGCCGTCGAGCCAGATGTAGGGCGCAGTATCCACGGGGTTCTCCTAAGCGTGCAGACGGCTGACGACCGCGTCGACGGCCTGCGCCGTCGTGGCGGTGCCACCGAGGTCATGGGTGCGAAGACCGTCGGCGAGGGCCGCGTCGACCGCCGATTCTAGGGCCGATGCCTCGACCGGTCGACCGAGGCCGTCGCGGAGGAGCATCGCGGTCGACAGGAACATCGCGAGCGGGTTGGCGACGCCCTTGCCGGCGATGTCCGGAGCGGAGCCGTGGACCGGCTCGAAGAGGCCCGGGTCGCCGGCAGCGCCGAGCGACGCGCTCGGGAGCATGCCGATCGAGCCGGTGAGCATCGCGGCTTCGTCGGAGAGGATGTCGCCGAAGAGGTTCTCGGTGACGATGACGTCGAAGCTCGACGGGCGGGCGATGAGCTGCATCGCGCAGTTGTCGACGAGGACGTCCTCGACCTCGACGCCGGGGTAGTCGGCGGCGACCTCGTGGACGACCTGACGCCACTGACGGGACGTCTCGAGGACGTTGGCCTTGTCGACCGACGCGAGGCGGCCCGAGCGGCGACCGGCGAGCTCGAAGGCCACGCGGGCGATCCGCTCGACCTCGGCGGTGGTGTAGGAGCAGAGGTCGCTGGCGGTGGTCTCCGTGCGGGTCTTCTCACCGAAGTAGATGCCGCCGGTGAGCTCACGGACCACGACGAGGTTCGTGCCCTCGATGATCTCCTCCTTGAGCGCCGACGCCCCGTAGAGCGCGGGCAGCGGCCGCACCGGGCGCAGGTTGGCGAAGAGACCCAGCTCCTTGCGGATGCCGAGGAGACCCTGCTCGGGGCGGGGCGCATTCGGGTCGGTGGTGTCCCACTTGGGACCGCCGACGGCGGCGAGGAGGACGGCGTCGCTGGCCTTGCAGCCGGCGAGGGTCTCGTCGGTGAGGGCCGTGCCGTGGGCGTCGATGCTCGCGCCGCCGAAGAGGTACTCCTCGAAGGTGACCGCGGAGGCACCGAGCAGCTCGGTCAGGACCTGGACCGCGGGGGCGGCGATCTCGGGGCCGATCCCGTCTCCGGGCAGGACTGCGATGGTCGTCATATGGAGGGGAAGGCTATTCCTCAGGGCCCGTCGGCGTCGCGTCCTCGGCTCCGTTGCCCGGGAGATCGCGCAGCAGATCCGGTCCGAGCTCGCGCTGCTCAGGCCTCTGGCCGCGGTGCACGAGCACGGGGCGGAGATGCCAGCGAGATCCGGGCAAAGCGAAGGGCCCCGTCGGCGCCGAGGTGACTCGACGCCCACGGGGCCCTGGGACAGCATTCGCCTTCGTCCCGGAGAGAGCGGGACGAGATGTCGGGACCAATTGGGAACAGGGATCTCGTGGACCGAACGCTCGCGGGACAATCGAGCGTTCGGTTCACGTGCCGGGGGAGCAAGATGCTTCGAACCGGGGGACACTGGGACACAGGGACAGTGTGTCTGTGGTCACAACATACGCAACGGTCGTCTCGAGGGGAAGGCCGAAGCGGCCTTGTTGAGACTGTGTCAATAGGCACTTACGATGTGTGGGGCACATCACGTTGTCATAGCGCGCGCCACCCGGCGACGACCGCGAAACGCCACGCCTTGAAGACGCACTCCACGGTCTCATATCCCGCTGCGTGCAGCCACGACAGCTGGTCCTCGAGCGTGACGTGCCGGTCGATCGACCACCGCTCCCAGGCCTGCTGCTCGGCCTCGGGCGTGAAGCCGCCGGCGCGGGCGTGGACGAGCTCGCGCTCGATGAAGTGG
>JAVHXX010000079.1:0-11122 GCA_031119595.1 Patulibacter sp.
CACGTCGTGCGCTCCACGTCCGGCTCCGCGACGATTCTCGTCACCGCCGACGGCCGCGTCACGTGCCTCAGCCTTCCCGACCCCGAGATCCCCGACTCGCCGGGCGGCTCCTGCGCCCCCACGGCGCGGATCGAGGCGAACGGCTTCCTCGGCGAGATGGTCGGCGTGAAGCGCGCCAGGACCCCGAACCCGCACTCGTCGATCGCCTACATCCTGCCGATCGGCGCCTCGAACCCACGCCTCTACGACGGCGTGGACTCGCATCCGGTGACGGTCGTCTCCGGCGTCGTGCTCGCCTCGATCGACCGGCCGTCGCAGCTGCGGTACGGCTTCCACGGCGCGACCCGCACCGTCCCGCTCTCCGGTCCCTTCATGACCGAGGACCTCGAGACCTGCCACGGGGAGACCCGCCGGGTCACGATCGAGCCCGGCAGCGACGCCGGCGGAGCTCCGGGCCACCTCGCGGCCTCGGACCTCTGCGACGACGCCGGTTGAGGCGAAGACTTCGCCGTCCGGAAGGACGGCGAGCACGGATGGGGCTCGAAGGTTGGGGGACCTTCGAGCCACATCCCCTTGCTCAGTGCCGGCGGTGGCGCGGCTTGCGCGTGACGAGCGACTGCTTCGTCCCCTTCACCGAGGCGTCAGCGGTCGGCGAGGCGGCGAGCGTGACGCCCGCGTCCTTGCCGGTCAGCGTCGTGGCGACGACCCCGCCCTGGGCGGCGACGGTGCGGCTCGTGCCATCGGTGCGGTCGATCGTGAGGCGGTCGACGCCCTTCGGCATGAGCGCGATCACGACATCCCCCGCGGCGGTCGTGCCGTCGGCATCCTCGAACGTGGAGACCGAACCGCTGTCGCGAAGGGCGCCGAGGTCGATGCAGCTGACGCCGTACCCGGTGCCGTTGTCGTCGGCGACGATGCAGGCCTGGCGCTGACCGGCGTCCGTGAGGAGCCACGCCTTGCCGTGTGGGGTCGTGAAGGCCCGGGCCGTCGCCGCATCGGCGTCCGGGATGACCGCAGCGACATCGTCCGGCGCGGTGACCTTCGCCCGGTCGAAGACCGGGGCGCCCTCGGCGTTGGACGCTGCAGCGTTCAAGGGTCCTGTGATCTCGTACGGCGTTCCCGGATCGCAGTTGGGCCCGACGGGCGTCGAACCGTAGGTTTCCTCACCCCGCATGTACCGACCGGAGGTCGTCGAGCGGTGACGGATACCGGGTGTCAACACATAGACCGCCGCGTACGTGTGACACCCTGTCGGATCAGCACAGTAGTAGGTCCCGTAGTTGTACGCACCACCGCACCCGGCGCCCGCCCCCTCGTTGGTGCCGCGCACCGACGTGAGGGTGTGCGGAGCGCCGTAACAGGCCGATCCGACACCGACGAACGCGTCGACGCAGAAGGCATCGTCGCCGGCTCGCGCCACGCCACCACCGAACGCGCCGACCATGAGGACGGACAGTGCGAGCGCACGCAGCAGCGACCCCGGCGAACGACGTCGCCGGCGGAAAGAGTGCCAGAACATGAGTTGATCCCCCGTGGATCCGACGGTGCTGGGTGACACCGCCAATGGTTGTGTTGTACATCCACCTTTCGGTTGAAACTTGGCAGGGCGCCAGCAAGTGGTTCGTCCCTCAACGAACGGGCCGTCCGTGGACGTTCGACCCAAGACGAACGACGAACGGCCGGGGCCGAACGACCCCGAAACGGACGAAGGCCCGCCCCGCGCGTACGCGGGACGGGCCTTCGGAACCTGTCGGCGACCGGGGCCGCGGCCGGGCCGCGGTGACCCGTCGCGGGACGATCAGCCGCGCGGGATGAACTCCGGGATGTCCGGGTCGCCGTAGGACCGCGACGGCGCGCTGCCGGCACGGCTCGCGCTGAGCGGCGGACGGCGCGTCACGCGGGGCTCGCCGGCGGGCTCGCGCAGACGGCTCGCCATGCGCGGGGCCGGAGCCGGCTCGAAGCCGGTCGCGATGACCGTGATCCAGACCTCCTCACCGAGGGCTGGATCGATGCTCGCACCGAAGATGATGTTGGCATCCGGGTGAACGGCGTCGCCGATGACGGAGGCGGCCTCGTTGATCTCCCAGAGGGAGAGCATGTCGCCACCGACGATCGAGAGGAGCACCTTGCGGGCGCCGTCGATCTCGGTCTCGAGCAGCGGCGAGGAGACGGCCTTCTCGGCGGCCATCGTCGCGGCGTTCTCGCCGGTGCCCACGCCGATGCCGAGGAGGGCGTTGCCCGCGTCGGTCATGATCGTGCGGACGTCCGCGAAGTCGAGGTTGATGAGCCCGGTCTTCGTGATGAGGTCCGAGACGCCCTGGACGCCCTGGCGGAGGACGTCGTCGGCGACGCGGAAGGCGTCGACCATCGACACGTTGCGGTCGAGGATCTCGAGGAGCTTGTTGTTCGGGACGACGATGAGCGTGTCGACCTCGTCGACGAGCAACTCGATGCCGCGCTCGGCGGCCTGCGAGCGCTTGAGGCCCTCGAAGGCGAACGGCCGCGTGACGATCGCGACGGTGAGCGCACCGAGCTCGCGGGCGACCCGCGCCACGACCGGGGCGGCGCCGGTGCCGGTGCCGCCACCCTCGCCGACGGCGATGAAGATCATGTCCGCGCCGCGGAGCTCGTCCTTGAGGACCTCGTAGGTCTCGAGGGCGGCCGCACGGCCGGTGTCCGGCTCGGCGCCGGCGCCGAGCCCGCGCGTGAGGACCTCACCGATCGGGATGGTGACGTCGGCGGAGGAGGTCTGCAGCGACTGCAGGTCCGTGTTGACGGCGATGAACTCCATGCCCGTGACGTTGGCGTCGACCATGCGGTTGACGGCGTTGACACCGCCACCGCCGACGCCGACGACCTTGATCAGGGGTTGACCGGCCAGCCCTCGCGGGGCGGACTGGTTGAAGACACGGTCGTTGATGGCGGCACGCACCTCAGGTCGACGTTGGCTGGTGAAACTGGCGGCGTCCTGAGCGGCAGCGGCGGGGGCGCGCGGCGGCTCGGGGGCGGGAGCGGTGGGTGCAGGCATGGGGGATCGGGGGGCGACCGGATCGTTGCCGAGCGGAGCTTGCGGCTGCGGCGTGTCGCGGGTCCCGGGCGTCGGCGCGTTGCCGGGCGGGGTCGAGGGTTCGTCGGTGGTGCGGCGGAAGAGCTCGGCGAGGGGACCCTCGCTGAGGGTGGCCCGCTTGCTGCGGCCCTGCGGCTGGTCAGCGTCCATGGAGGACCTCCTTGGCGAGGGCGCGGTAGGACTTCGCCGCCTTGCCCGTCGGGTCGTACTTGAGCACCGACATGCCGCGAACGGGCGCCTCGGCAAATCGAACGGTCTTGCGGATGCGCGCCGCGAACACCTGGTCACCGAAGTGCTCCTCGAGCAGTTCGAGGGCCTCCTTCGCGTGGAGCGTGCGGGTGTCGACGAGGGTCGGGAGGATGCCCTCGATCTCGAGACCGGGGTTGAGGTCTTCCTTGATCATCCGCACCGTGCTCTGGAGCTGGGCGAGTCCGCGCATCGACAGATACTCGCACTGCACGGGGACGATCACCCGATGCGAGGCCGTGAGGGCGTTGATCGTGAGGAGGCCGAGGCTCGGCGGCGTGTCGATGCAGATGAAGTCGTAGTCGTCGACGACGACCTTCAGGGCCTTCGCGAGCGACCGCTCGCGGCCGATCTTCGACGACATCGCGATCTCCGCGCCGGCCAGGTCGATCGACCCGACGGCGACGTCGATCTCGCGGCGAGCGATCACCTCGCGGATGTCGAGGTCGTTGACGAGCACGTCATAGATCGAACGCTCGAGGTTCTCGGGGTCGATCCCCTGCGACATGGTCAGGTTGCCCTGGGGATCCATGTCGACGCAGAGCACGCGGTGCCCCGATTCGGCGAGGGCGCAGGCCAGGTTCAGGGCGGTGGTCGTCTTGGCGACGCCGCCCTTCTGGTTCGCGAAGGTGATGATCTTGGCTGACACGGGATCCTGGGTCGGTCGGGGACCGTACCCCGCGAAAGTTCAACGCCCATCGGGGGAATCCTTCCGCGCCGCGCAGAACCAGCCTCAGGGTCAGGTCGAGGGTCGTGCTTGATCCGTGGGTGCGGCCCCGGACGTATCCTGCCGATGACCCGGTCAGGCGCCCTGCGTCCGCCGCTCCCATGACCTTCCGCTCCGGTCCCGACTCCCCCACGCACGTCCCCGTCCCGGCCACGCTGCCGACGACGCCGCTCGTGATGGTCACGGGCAAGGGCGGCGTCGGCCGCAGCAGCACCGCGACCGCCGTCGCCGTGGCCCTCGCGGGGCTCGGCCGCGACGTCGCGCTCGTGCATCCGCTCGATGCGCCGCACGTGCCGCCGCCTGCCGACACCCCGGCCGACCTCCACATCATCCCGCTCGACCGCGAACGCGTCCTGCGGCATTACATCGGCGACCAGATGCCGGGGCCGCTCGCCGCCGCGCTCAATGCGAGCCGCGCCTTCCGGCTCATCGCCGCCGCGACGCCGGGCCTCGCCGAACTGCTCACGATCGGCGAGCTCAAGCGCCTCACCGAACGCCACGACCACATCGTCTTCGACGCGCCCGCCACGGGCCATCTCCTCGCCATGCTCGACTCCCCCGGGCGATTCGAGCGCGCAG
The DNA here is from genome assembly GCA_031119595.1 of Patulibacter sp. Taxonomy (GTDB): domain Bacteria; phylum Actinomycetota; class Thermoleophilia; order Solirubrobacterales; family Solirubrobacteraceae; genus JAGIBJ01. Next base: position 4,620 of record JAVHXX010000079.1, read on the forward strand.
CGGTCGCCGGCCCGGTCGCGCGGCGCGCCAAGGAGCTCGGCGACTGGATCGTCGACCCGGCGATGAGCTCGATGATCGCGGTGACCACCGGCGACGGCCTGGCCGTCTCCGAACTGCTCGACCTCCTCGACCTGCTCGAGCTCCGCATGCCGGGCGGCCCGTCGCTCGTGGTCGCGAACCGGCTCGCACCCGCGAGCCCCTCGTCAGGCGAACTCGACCGTCTCGCGGACGGCGCGGGCGACGATCCGCTCGTCGGGGCGATCACCAAGCTCGCCGGCCGGGCGCGCAGCGAACGCGCGCAGCTGGGCCGCATCACGAAGCATGTCGGCGTGGCGCCGCTGCGGGCCCTCGAGCGCCCCGGCCACGCCGTCCTGTCGATCGCCGCCGCGTTGCGCGGCGAGACGCCTCCGGCCCCCGATCCCGACGCCCACGAGCCCGAGCTCGCCGTGCCCGAGCGCCGGACCGTCACCGCCGGGACCGCCGTCGAGCGCCGCCGCGCGGAACGCCGCCTCGCCGACCGCCGCGCCGGCGGCGACCGCTACGGAGACGTCTCGTGAGCCACGCTCCCGCCCTGTGGCCCGTGCTCCGCGAGGCGGAGCTGCTCGTGGTCTGCGGCGCCGGCGGCGTCGGCAAGACGACCGTGTCCGCGTCGCTCGGGCTCGCGCTCGCCCGCGAGGGCCGCCGCGTGCTCGTGCTGACCGTCGACCCGGCACGGCGCCTCGCCGAGGCCCTCGGCCACGATCTCGGCCCCGACCCCACGGTCGTGCAGCTCCCGGGCGAGCCCGCGATGAGTGCCGCGATGCTCGACCCGGCGACGAGCTTCTCGCGGGTCGTCGACGACCTCCCCGTGAGCGAGGCCGACCGCCGTCGTCTGCGCGAGAGCCGCATCACCCGCGAGCTCACCGGCGGCGATGCCGGCATGCAGGAGCTCATGGCGATCGTCGAGCTGGAGCGATTCAGCCAGGACGACCGCTACGACGTGATCATCCTCGACACCCCGCCGGCGCTCCACGCCCTCGATCTCCTCGACGGGCCCCAGCGGATCGTCGGGCTGCTCGCAGGACGCACGGTCAAGGCCGTCGGGCGCGCGAGCGGCATCGCCGGCAAGTTCGGCCGCCTCCCCGGCCCGGGACGCGCGCTCGGCAAGCTCTGGGGGACCGACCTCCTCTCCGAGATCGCCACCTTCCTCGACGCCGCCGCGCCGTTCGGCGCCGCGCTCGGCCAGCACCTCGACCACGCCGAAGCGCTCCTGCGCTCGGACCGCAGCGCGTTCACGCTCGTCGCGGCCCCTGCGGACGCGCCGCTCGCCGCCGCCGGCGAGCTCGCCGTCGAACTCGCCCGTCGCGGCCACCCGGTCGCCGGCACGATCATCAACCGCCGCCGCGCGCCGCTCGATCCGGCCGTCACGGCCGCGGGCCTCAGGGCGCTCGCGACCTCGCTCACGGCCGACGCGCTCGAGCGCCCGGCCGAGCTCGCCGCACACGTGGCGACGGTCCTCGACCACGAGGAGGGCCTCCTCGACGCCGCCGCGCTGCCGCGGCCGCAGGTCGCGCTCGGCGAGCGTCCTGCGCAGGAAAAGCCGGCGGACGTGCTCAGCGCGCTCGCGACCGGCCTCGCGGCCTGAGCGTCAGCGCAGCGAGCCCGGTCCCTCGCTGAGGGATCGGATGAAGGCGTCTTCGAAGCGTTCGCCGTTCGCGGTGACCATGCGCGGGTCATGGGCGTGGTCCGCCGTCGGCTGACGGTGCACCTGCACCGGGCGCTGCGCCGCCGGGATGGCCGGGGCCACGGGCCGCAGCGGTGCCGGGTCGGCAGGCGGCGCGGGCGTGAGGTATTCCGAGGCCGGCTGCGGGTGCTGCGGCGCCGCGTACCCCTGCGCCGCCGGGGAGCCGGAGGGATCGTGCGTGTGAACCGCGGCGTGGCTGCCCGACGGGTCGTCGTCGACCTGCACGGCCGGGTGGATGCCCGAGCTGTCCCGCGTGTCGGTGGCGACGACCGGATGGGCCTCGAAGGTCGTGTCGACGCGGTCGGGTTCGACGGCATCCTCGACGAACGTGGCTCCGGAGACCTCGACGGGCGCGCCGAGGTCGTCGTGGGCGAGATGGTGCTCGGCGATGTCGACGAGGTCGACCGGGAGGTGGCCGCAGGCCATGTCGCGCAGGAGCGCACGGAGGTGGCCGCGGAGCTCGAGACTGAGGGCGCGGGTGCGGGTCGGGTCGGTGGTGGTGCCCTGCATCATCGACACCTCGAGGGCCTCGGCGATCTGGACGCGGTCGCGGAGCGCGTGCCACTCGCCCGGCGCAGCGCAGAGCGCCGCGAGGCGTTCGCTGAGTGCGCCCGAGCCGAGCTGGTCGGCTTCGAGCAGAGCGCGCAGGCCGAGGAGCGTGTCCGTGAGGGACTCGCCGTGGTCGGGGCGTTCGCAGGCGAGCTCGAACCGGCGCATCGCCCACGCAGGCGTGCCGTGGTTGAACGACCGCTGCGCCATGAGCGCGCAGAACCCGACGATCGAGGGCTCCTCCTCGGCGGTGATGTGGAGCGTGCCGGTGGCCCGCGCCGAGGTGCCGATGAAGGGATGGCTGGCCCAGCCGTCGCCGCGCATCCGTGACCAGGCGACGGGCGCGAGCGCCGGCGCCGGGTGGCCGTAGAGCCGCAGGGCGGTGAGCAGCGCGCGCAGGCGAGGACGTGCCTGCGCCAGGGCCGCGGCGCGGGCCGGATCCTCGAGGGAGCTCACGACGACGACGGTGCCGGGACGGGTTCGTACCGGCGACCGCGCCTCGCGCGGCAGCCCCTCGACGACGTCGTCACGGACGAGCTCGAGGCCGTCTTCGAGCTTGAGGCGTTCGGCATCGAGCCGGACGCCGAGGATCGGCACCACGACCGTGCCCTCGACGCGCCCTGCCAGCAGGCAGCGCGCGAGCTCGTCGGCGGCGGCCGCGGAGCGCTGCGGCGTGTGGATGAAGTCGCCGGTGTCCTCGTGCATCCGGGCCAGGAGCACGCGAAGGGTGAGGTCGGCGCGGTCGCGGGCGTCGATCGGGACGTGCCGCTCGCCGTGGCTGAGGAGGTAGTCGCCCAGCCCGTCGAAGCCCGCGAGCACGTTCACGGCGGTGGTCCAGGCCATGAGCTGGCGGAGGGAGTCGATGTGCTCCTCGACGAAGTCGCGGGTGCGCGGCCGGTACGAGAAGAGCGGGGCGCCCGCACCCGACGACGGGACCTCGACGAGGTCGAACGGCACCGGTGCGCCCTCGGCGGCGCGACGGGCGAGCTGCTGCGAACCGGCAGCGGCGATGGCGTCGACCACCGCGTGGAGATGTCCCTCGGGCATGACGCCGCTCTTCGCCATGGTCCAAATATTCCCTGCGGAGCGGCGGAACGTCCGATTCTTCGCGCAATTTGCGGCTGCGGGGTGTGCAGTGGTCACGTATCGTCGCCCCGATGACCGCCCCCGCCGGCTACTCGGGCACCCCGCTGCTCAAGAAACTCGGGGTCCGGCCCGGGGCGACCGTGCTCGCGATCGACCCGCCGCCGGGGTTCGACGAGACGCTCGGCCCACTCCCGGACGGCGCGGTACTGCGCGGCGTCGCCGACCACACCGTCGCGGCCCTCGGCGCCGGTGATCCGGTGCTCGTGTTCGTCACCGAACGGGCCCGGCTCGAGGTGCTGGTCCCGATCCTGCGCGAGGCGATCGCCCCGGACCGGGCCGCCTGGATCTGCTGGCCGAAGAAGGCCTCGAAGGTCCCGACGGACATCACCGAGGACGTGATCCGCGCGGTGGTCCTCTCCACCGGTCTCGTGGACGTGAAGGTGTGTGCCGTCGACGCGACCTGGTCGGGGCTGCGCCTCGTGGTGCGGAACGAGCTGCGCTAGGCGGAGCGCGGTGCGGCGTGGAGCACGATGTCGTGCCCCACGAGATCGACGCCGAGCCGGCCGGCGAGGGCCTCGATCGCCTGCTCGAGGGCGTCGTCGTGGAACGGCTCGATGGTCCCGTCGGCGAAGAGGACGTGGTGGTGGTGCTCGCCGCCGGGCTGCGCGCGCTCGTAGCGCGCGGTGCCGTCGCCCGGATCGAGCCGGTGGACCAGATCGTGGTCGCGGAGGGTGTCGAGGGTGCGGTACACCGTCGCGAGGTTCGCGCCCGGACCGCCCGACGCACGGAGACGGTCGACGATGTCCTGGGCGGCGAGGACGCAGTCCTCGGCCGCGAAGACCCCGATCACCGCGGAACGGCCGCCACCCGTGCGCAGACCGGCTTCCCGCAACACACGCTCGGCGTGGTCGCTCCAACGGGCGCCGGCGGCGGGATCGGCGGGATGGTCGTGGGCGGCGTGGACGTGGCTCACGCCGCGGCCTGCACCGGCTTCGCGCACTGCCATTCCTCGCCGAAGCTCCGCATGGCGTCGATGATCGGCAGCAGGGCCTCGCCCATCACCGTGAGTTCGTAGGGCAGCGACGCACCACGGGCCGCGGGGCCGCGCTGCACGATGCCCGCGACCTCGAGCGACCGCAGGCGGGCGCTCAGCGTGCGCGGCGAGATACCGGGGATCGCACGCTCGAGATCGCAGAAGCCCAGGGGCGCGGTGCCGAGCTGCTGCAGCAGCTGGGGCGTCCACTTGGTGGCGATGACCTCGGCGGTGCGGGCCACGTACTCGTGCTGATCCACCCCACCATCGTACCGCCGCCTGCGGGTGGTTCGGGTGTGATCGGGCTCAGGCGACCGGCGGCGCCTGCGACGGCGGCTCGCCCGGCGCCTCGGCACCGTACGCGGCAGGGTCCGCGCCGTAGGCCGGCGGCGCACCGTACGCCTGGGCCTCGGGGTAGGCGCCGTAGCTCGGTTCCTCCCCGTAGGCCGCGGGCGTGCCGTACTCGACGGGCTGCGCCGGGGTCGCGGGGACGGCGTGTGCCGGAGCCGGCTGCGCCGGGGCGGCGACCGCGCGCGCGGCATGGATGCCGTCGCTGTAGTCCGTGGGCGCAGGCTGGCGGGCCGCGAGGCCACCGCTGTAGTCGGCGGCGGCGGTCGCGTAGTCCGCCGTCGCGCCGGTGTACGCCTCGGGTTCGCCGCCCATCGCGTAGCTCGCCATGCGGGCCTCCTCCTCCGGAGAGGGCACGGGCACAGCGTGCGCGGGGGCGGGCTGCACCGGCTGCGCGGCTGCGGCGGGTCCGTTCTGCGGGCGCTCGCCGGACGCCTCCGCGGCCTCGTCGACGTCGGCCATCGTGGTGCCCTTGCGGCCGTCCGCGGCCAGCAGGAGCTTGAGGTCGTGCGGGGTGGTCGACGCGGCCATCGCGTCCTCGACCGTGATGCGACCCGCCGACAGGTGCGTGTAGAGCGCCTGGTCGAAGGTCTGCATGCCGTAGTAGCCGCCCTCCTCGATGATCTCGCCGAGGCGCCCGGTCTGGTCCGGGTCCATGATCATGTCGCGGACGCGGCCCGTCATGCGGAGGATCTCGCAGACCGCCACGCGGCCACCGGTCGTGGACTTCACGAGGCGCTGGGAGATGATGCCCTTCAGCGTGCCGGCGATCATCGCGCGGACCTGCTGCTGCTGGTGCGGCGGGAAGAAGTCGATGATGCGGTTGATCGTCTCCGGGGCGTCGACCGTGTGGAGCGTCGAGAACACGAGGTGGCCGGTCTCGGCCGCGGACAGTGCCGTGTGCACCGTCTCCGTGTCGCGCATCTCGCCGACGAGGATGACGTCCGGGTCCTGACGCAGCACGCGCCGCAGGGCCTGACCGAACGACTTGGTGTCGAGGCCGACCTCACGCTGGTTGAGCACCGAACGCTTGTCGCCGTGCACGAACTCGATCGGATCCTCGATCGTGATGATGTGCTTCGACATCTCCTCGTTGATGTGGTTGATCATCGCCGCGAGGGTCGTCGACTTGCCCGAACCGGTGGTGCCGGTCACGAGGATGATGCCGCGCTCCTCCTCCGCGAGCTCGCGGATCGCCTCCGGGAGCGACAGGCTCGACAGCGGGGAGATCTCCTCCGGGATCGCACGCGCCACGATCGAGATCGCACCGCGCTGCATGAAGATGTTGAAGCGGTACCGGCCGCTGCCCGGGATCGAGTACGAGAGGTCGACCTCGTGCTCGTCGGCGAACTCCTCGTACTTCGACGGGTCCACGATCACCGCGCGGGCCGCGTTGCGCGTGTCCTCGTTCTTCAGCGGCGGCGCGCCCTCGAACGGCACGAGATCGCCATGCAGGCGCATCATCGGAGGGAGGCCGACCTTCAGGTGCAAGTCGGAGCCACCCGACTCCACGAGCGCGCGCAGCGCCTGCTCGATGTCGAAACCGTCGTGTTCAGCCATTCTCGTTGTGAGGTCGGCATACCGCGCTCCTTCCTTGAGCCTCGACGGCCCCCGGCATGGACCGTTGGCGCCACCCCGTCGGGGGACGGGTCCTGGGGCGCCAGGACGCCTCGGTTCGGGCCTTGGTGGCGGGGCGCGGGGTGTGGGGGCGCCCGCGCCCCGTTGTCGATATCGGTTGGTGGGGTCCCGGGGTGGGCGACCGCA
>JAVHXX010000079.1:11132-11904 GCA_031119595.1 Patulibacter sp.
GGTCTCCGTGGGTGGCCTGCCGCTCGAACGGTCGCTGCGCGGGAGACCCCACACCCCACGCTTCCCCATGGATCGCCGCGCCGGGTCGTCGCGCCTCAGGACTTCGACCCGGGCCGGGGGTGGTGCGCGTGGGTCCATGCCGGGGGCCGTCGGGGCGCAAGGGACGGAGCGCGGTCTGCCGACCTCACTCCGCGGTGGCTGGACCCGGCGGCTTCGGCCCCGAGCGGTGTGCGGTCCCGTGGAGGTCGGGTTTGGGGCTCTTCGTTCTGCTTTGACTTGGGCCGCTGTGGGGTGGCTGGCGGTGCGATTCGTGGGCTCGGTGCGCGTTTTGCGACGTGCGGTGCCGGGTGGGCCCGGGACGCGTTGAGGGCGTCGTCCCGACGGACTCGGGATGATGGGGGCGTGGCTGTGGAGATGGTGTCGGTCGGCGCGTTGGACGATCCGCGGCTGCGGGACTACGTGTCGCTCACGGACGTGAACCTGCGCCGCATCCTGGAACCCGCCGAGGGTCTGTTCATGGCCGAGAGCACGCAGGTGATCCGCCGGGCGCTGGAGGCCGGCCACCGGATGCGGTCCGTGCTCCTCGCGCCGGAGTGGGCCGACGACATCCCGGACATCCTCGAGGCCGCGGCCCGGGACGGCGCGCCTGCGTTCGTCGCCGACGAAGGCATGCTCGAGAAGATCACCGGCTTCCACCTGCATCGCGGCGCACTTGCGGCGATGCACCGTCCGCCGCTCGCTCCCGTGGCCGAGATCGTCGAGGGGCTCACAC
>JAVHXX010000080.1 GCA_031119595.1 Patulibacter sp.
GGGTCAGGTCGATCTGGTTGTAGCCCGTCTTGAGCTGCTTCATGTCGGCGGTGGCGCTGAAGGGCCACGTCAGCGTGCTCTTCGCGGCACCCGAGTTCACGCGCACGCGGACCCACTGCCAGCGGTGGGGCGAGGTCATGAAGCCGTTCTTGCGGATGCCGACGCGGATCGCGAGCGTGCCGTTCTTGGACGGCGCCAGGCGGACGGCGAGGACGGGCCTGCGACGGGCGGCGGCGGAGGCCGAGGCCGCCTTCGCGCTGTGCGCGAGCAGCGCCTTGCGGTGGGCGATCTCGAAGGACGTCAGCGACGTGATCGTCTCGCCGGCGGAGACGACGTTCGCGTCGCTGGAGAGCAGGGCCGACTTGGCCTTCGTGGCCTTCGCCTTCGACGAGGACGAGGACGAGGACCGCTTCGCTGCGCCGGTGACCTTCGTCGCGCCGCTGATCGCGCGGGCGCCGACGTACGACCGGCTCGGGAAGGTGACGATCGTGCACTGGTGCGTGGCCAGGATGCTCCCGCCCGGCGTGGTCCCGGCGGACTTCACGACGGGATCGGTGATGGGGGTGGGGTTGCCGCCGGAGCCGTCGAACGGATCCGGTCCGCGGTCGTCGAACGGGGTGGCGCCCCAGCTGAAGCTCTGCGTGGTCGACAGGCCCTGCTGCGGGTCGTCGCCGGTGTAGTGGACACGCAGGAGGTACGCGTGCTGCTCGCCGACGGCCCAGCGGGTCGGGTCGGCGATGCCGTTGTCGTCACCGGGGAGGTCGGCGAGGGTGCCGTCGTAGACGACCCCGGGCTTGCCGTCGCCCCAGTCCTCCGTGTCGGCGGTGAAGCCGGTGCAGTCGCCGGCGGCATTGCCGGCCGGGAGCGTGCCGCGGATGAGCTCGAGGTGCAGCCAGGGGGAGAGATCGCTCTGGCTGGCCGTGCCGAAGAGCGAGACGTCGGCCGGCTGCGGCCCCTGGTTCGTGAGCACGGTGCAGCGGTCGAAGGTCTGGCCGTTGACGAGGCCTGCCTCGGTGAAGAGTGGTGCGGTGGAGTCGATCGTCACCGCGGCGGCCGCCGGGGCACGGTCGCGTCCCGCGATCTGGTTCGCGGCGAACGCCGTGCCGCCCAGGGCGAGCACCGCGCCACCGATGCCGAGGACCTTGGGTACCCGCTGCCTCACGACCGGCTCCAGATACCGCGCAGGGTGGAGATCGCGAGGAGGAGGCCTGCGAGGAGGACGGCGATCGCGGCGTACGGACCCTTGACGGTGTCGACCGCGGAACCGAGCGAGGGCACGGAGCCCCGCACGAGCGCGACGCGTTCGCCGTGCCGGATGGTCCACTGCTCGCTCGTGGGGTTGGCGTCGCCCTGGGTCGTGACCTGGATTGCGCCCTGCAGGCCGGCGAGGCGCTTCACGCGGTGCACGATCACGGCACCCTCGCTGGTGCGGACGCCGATGACGTCGCCGAGGCGGACCGAGTCGACGGGCACCTGCTTCACGATCACGAGATCGCCACGGTGCAGCGCCGGCGCCATCGATCCCGTCTGTTCCACTCGGATCCGCAGGCCGGCCGCGCCCGCCGCGAGCACGGCGACGAGGACGCAGGCGGCGAAGAGCAGCACCACGCCGGAGAGCCAGGTGGCGACGCGGCGACCGAGCCCCGCGGATGGCCGCGCGGCGAGCGCGGCCCCGGTGGCCGGGGCGGAGCTCACAGGTTGCGGGCCTCGAAGGAGAAGTCCTGCGTGGCCGAGAGGCCCTGCGCAGCGTTGTCGTTCTGGATCGTCATCGTGATCTCGTAGGCGACCTTGTCGCCGCTGGCCCACGACGCGACCGGGTCGGTGATGCCGCCGGTGTAGTCGGTTGGGAACTGGTCGAGGGTGGTGTCGACGAAGACGCCGTCGCCGTTGCCGTCGTAGTCGGTGGTGTCCGGGGTGAACCCGGTGCAGTCACCGCTGGGGTTCCCGGCGGCCATCGTGCCGCGGCGGATCCGCAGGTCGACGTAGGGCGCGAGGCCGCTGCCGCCGGTCCGGCCGTAGAGCTTGACGTTCGAGCGCACGCCGCCGGTGCTGGCGTAGTCGACCTGGATGCAGCGGATGAAGCTGTCGCCCGGGGTGAACCCCTGCACGTTGAAGAGCGCGCTGCCGGCGTCGTTGTCGGTCAGCTTGATGGTGCCGGCCGTGAACGTGTTGCCGTCGTTGCTGGCCACCGAGGTGTACGCCGAGAAGACGGCGGCCCCGACCGTGGCGATCAGGAGGCCCACGACCACGACGGTGGCGAGCAGGTTGCGGGCGGTGGGCGTCAGCTTCACGGTGGCGGCGGGGCGAGGGCACGCGTACACCCTCCGTCTCTACGTCGGCGCTGCGACGCACCGGTTGAGTGAGGAGTGCCGTCGGTGGACGCGGGTCGTACAGATGGCCACGCGTCCGCGGGGCCTGGCGCGCGAGGTGACACACGCCGCCTGCGGATGCGCGATGCTGCTGGGCGTGGACCGCCTCGACCGCCGCCTGCTCCTCCTGATCCGCCTGTTCGTGATCCCGGGTTTCCTCGCGGCGACCTATCTGACCTACACGGAGGTCTTCCACAAGGCGATCGTCTGTTCCGGCGGCTGCGACGTCGTCACGAACAGCCAGTGGGCGAAGGTCTTCGGGATCTACGTCACGGAGATCGGGATGGTCGCGTACATCACGATCTTCGCGTCGACGTTCATCAAGCGCGACGAGGGCAAGCTGCTCGGAGCGTTCGTGGCCACGTGCGGCGCGGTCTTCAGCATCTTCCTGCAGTACCAGGCGCTGATCGTGCTCCAGCACTTCTGCCCGTACTGCTTCACGAGCGCCTGCTGCATGCTCATCCTCTGCGGCCTCAACATCACCCGTCTCGTGCGGATCCCGAAGGTCGACCTCGGCGACCTCGACGCGTATGACGACGACGAGGACGACGACGCGTCCGAACCCTCGGACGCACCCACGACCGCCAAGGTCTGACCCTCGGTTTCGGCCCGCGTCCACGCGGCGCCTGGACGCGCTCTCAGGGACCCCTCAGGAAGCGGGTCTACGTTCGGCACGTGCCCAACCGTCGTGCAGGAGGTGACCTCGCCCAGGCGGCGCGCACGCTGTCGCGCGCGAGCGACGACCAACTCCTCGCGCTGACCGCGGCCGGCAACTCCAGGGCGTTCGAGATGATCGTCGAGCGCTACCGGCCGGCGCTCCTGCGGTTCTGCGGCAGCCTCACCGAGAGCGAGCGGGTCGACGACGCGGTCCAGCAGACGTTCATCAGCGCCTGGCTCGCGATCCACAAGGGCGTGCTCGTCCGCGATCTGCGCCCGTGGCTGTACCGGATCGCCCGCAACGCCGCGATCGACCAGCACCGCGCTCGGGGCGCCGCCGACGGCGAGCTGCCCACCGAACTCGTCGGCGGGACCGATCCGGCCCACCTCACGGCTGGGCGGACCTACTTCGAGGACGTCCTGCGGGCCGTCGCCGACCTGCCGGAGCGCCAGCGGGTCGCGCTCCTGGAGACGGCCGTGCACGGCCGCTCGACGGACGCCGTCGCCGACGACCTCGGCGTGAGCGGCGGCGCCCTCAGACAACTCGTGCACCGGGCGCGGACCACGGTGCGCACGACCGTCACCTCGCTCGGTGCCGGACCCGTCACGGGCTGGCTCTCCCAGCTCGGTTCCGGCGACGGTGGTCTGCGCCGGCTCGCGACGGTGCTGGGTGGCGCCGGCTCGGGGACGGCCGCCGCGCTGACGAAGACCACGGCCGCGGTCGTCTCGGCCGGCTCGATCGCCGCCGGAGGCATCGTGTCGACCGGGGAGCACGGCGCGGCGCGTGGGGCGCACCCGACGGCGAGCGCGTCGACCGCCGCCCGGACCCAGGCGGCCGGTCCGGGGAACGGGTCAGGAGCGGCGGCGACGAGCTCGCCGAGCAAGAGCACGCGGGCTCAGACGATCGCCGATCCGTCGGCATCGATCCTGCGGCCGACGTCCGTGTCGCTCCCGGCAGCCACGCACCCCGCGGCAACCGGGACGAAGGTCACGGACGCCCGCGGGACGGGCCGGGATGGTTCCGCGACCGCGGGTCCGGCACATCCGGTGCGCAGCGGCACGAAGGACGCCCTCGCCCCGCAACGCCGGACCGGCCCGGGTGATGGGCCGAGCGCAGGTGGCGGAACCGTCCCCGGGGCGACGTCCCCATCCGAAACGGACGGCGGCGGAGGCGCGTGGACGCCGCCGACGACGGCGTCGTCGGTCGACACCGCCGCGGACGCCACGCCGCCCTCCGCGACGCCCGTGGTCGGCCAGCCGGTGCGGGCGTCGATCCATCGCGGGCCGCAGGGCGGATCGGGGTCGGACGCGCAGACGACGGGGCACCGACCTTCGACCGCGGCTGGCGCCGCGACCCAGCCGACGGCGACCGCCCCGACGCCGACGACGGCCGCGGACGTCCCGGCGACGTCCGGGACCTCGAGCGAGACCCCGGCGCGCGTTGCGTCCTCGGCGGCGCCGCACCGCGGCTCAGGCGGCACCGCACCGACGACGAACGGAGCGCAGGGCTCCGCCGCGGCGACCAGCGGGACGCCGTCGACCGACGCGTCCCGGACCACGTCGACGCCGCCGACGGACGCCTAGGGCGTCGGCCCCGCCTCGGGGGAATCCGCGTCGATCTGGTCGAGCTGATGGGCACCGTGGTCGGAGTCGATGCCGACCTCTTCGCCGTACAGCGGGCAGGCTTCGTTGCGACATTCCCATCCGTGCTCGTGGCCGGCGAGCGCCACCGACGCGGGCTGGCGGCAGGACGGGCAGAGGGGCACGGAGTTGCTCATGGTCCCGACGGTATCCGGCGCCGTGCCGGACCCGGCCGGTCAGACGGAGGCGCCGACGCGGCCGCGGATCAGATCGGCGGCCTTCTCGGCGATCACGACGACGGTGGCGTTCGTGTTGCCGCCGATGATCGTCGGCATGATCGACGCGTCGATCACCCGCAGGCCGTCGATGCCGTGGACGCGCAACTGCCTGTCGACGACCGCGCCCTCGCCCGTGTCGCTCATGCGACAGGTGCCGACGGGGTGGTAGATGAGCATGAGTCGGCGCCGCAGATCGTCCTCGAGATCCTCACGGCTCACGGCATCCGGGCCGGGCAGCACCTCGCGCACGAGGACGTCCTTGATCGCCGGCTGCCGCGCCATCTCCCGCGAGAGCTCCATGCCCGCGACGAGGGCATCGACGTCCTCGGGCTCCGACAGGGAGTTCGTGATGATCGACGGGCGGGCCGACGGGTCGGACGAGCGCAGCCACACCTGCCCGCGGGCCTTGGGCGTGACGAGCACGGGCCCCATCACGGCGCAGTGCCCGTCGTAGCGGTCGTTGCCGTGGTCGTTGAAGTACGCGGCGCCCATGTGGAACTGGAGGTCGGCGGCGGGCAGCCCGGGCCTCGATTTCGTGAACGCGACGACCTCGGCGATCGTCGACGTGAGCGGACCGCTCCGGCGCAGGGCCCACTCCGCGAGGTACCGGGGCGACTCGGCGGTCGCGAGGGTGTGGGTGTCGGTGACCTCGTAGATCATGGTCACGAACGGATGGTCCTGGAGATTGCGGCCCACGCCCGGGAGGTCGTGCCGGGGCGCGACGCCGACGGCCTCGAGCTCCTGCGGCGTGCCGATCCCGGAGAGCAGCAGGAGCTGGGGTGAGCCGATCGCGCCGGCGGCCAGCAGCACCTCGCGGTCGGCCCGGATCAGCTCCGGCGCGCCGCCGCCGGCGGGCGCCACGCGCACGCCGACCGCACGGTCACCGTCGAGCTCGACCGACAGGACGAGCAACCCCGTGCGGACGTCGAGGTTCGGCCGCTTGCGGGCCGGCTTCAGGTAGCCGTCGGCGGCGCTGAAGCGCTTGCCGCCCTTCTGGCTCACCTGGAACCAGGAGACGCCGTCCTGCTCGGGGCCGTTGTAGTCGTCGATGTACGGGATGCCGGCCTGGACGGCTGCGTCGACGAGGCGCTTGCTCACGCGGCGCGGCGAACGCTGGTCCTCGATGCGCAGTGGGCCGCCTGCACCGTGGAACTCCGAAGCACCGCGGGCGTTGTCCTCGGCGCCGACGAAGTAGGGAAGGAGCGCGTCGAATCCCCAGCCGGGTGCGCCCTGCGCCTCCCATCCGTCGTAGTCGGCGGGGCGGCCACGGACGTAGAGCATCGCGTTCATCGAGCTCGACCCGCCGAGGCCCTTGCCGCGGGGGATGTAGAGACGGCGGCCGTCGACGGCCGGCTCCGGCTCGGTCGCGAAGTTCCAGTCGAGCTTCTTGTCGCCGAACTGGTTCGGGAAGGCCGCGGGGATCTTGATGTTGATCGAGCGGTCCTTGCCGCCCGCCTCGATCAGCAGCACGCGGGTGCCGGGATCCTCGGACAGGCGATTCGCGAGCACACAGCCCGCCGTCCCGGCACCGACGATCACGTAGTCGTACATGGCACGACCCTACGGGGAAACGGGTCGTACCGGAACCGGTCCGGCGGAGCGTCCCCGGGCGCGGTGCCGCTCAGGCGGTGGGCGCCGTCTCGGGCTGCGGCGCACCGGTGATCGTGTACTCGGCAGGGTCGACCTCGGCGGTCCGTGCCACGAACTCGCGCATGTAACCGGGCCAGTTGGCGACGATCCGCCCGGTCCCGGTCCGGTACCACGACTGGCACGTGAGCCAGGCGGTGCCGTCGAAGCGGGCCTGGAGTGCGCGGTCGCTCGCCGCCTCGACCTCGGGCCGCACCTCGATCGCGCCGCCGCCGCGCACGCGGACGAGTTCGAGCGCCTTGCGGATGTACCGCGCCTGGGCCTCGAGGAACACGAGGATCGATCCGCCGGAGGTGTTGGTGTTCGGGCCGTACATCAGGAAGAGCGAGGGGAATCCGGGCACGGTGATCCCGAGATGCGCGTGGGCGCCGTCGGCCCAGACGTCCTGCAGGCGGCGGCCACCGGTCCCGAGGACCTGCATCGGCAGCATGAAGTCGGTGGTCCTGAAGCCGGTCGCGTAGATCACGATGTCCGCGTCGTGGAGCGTCCCGTCGGTGGTCCGCAGGCCGCCGGGTTCGACGGCCGCGAGGCGATCCGTCACGACGTCGACGTTCGGGCGGCGCAGGGTCGGCAGCCAGTACGACGAGATCAGCACCCGCTTGCATCCGAAGGTGTAGTCCGGCCAGACCTTCCGGCGCAGCTCGTCGTCGCCGCGGAGCTGCCACCGCATGTACGCCCGGGAGAATGCGCCTGGCCCCCAGCCGATGAGCCGCGGGTGGCGGATCGCGCTCGTCAGGTACTCGAGGGCGCCGGTGAAGGCCGTGCGGCGCGCCGTCTGCAGCGCCGGGACCGTCGCCAGCAGTCGACGCTTCCGGGCGGAGTAGGCCGGGTTGCGGCGCGGGAGGAAGTAGTTGCCCGTCCGCTGGAAGAGCGTCACGTGGCCCGCCACCTTGGCGATCTCTGGCAGGAACTGCACGGCGCTGGCGCCGTTGCCGATCACCGCGACGCGCTTCCCGCGCAGGTCGAGGTCGTGGCGCCAGCGCGCGGAATGGAACGCCTCGCCCTCGAAGGTCTCGATCCCGGGCAGCTCCGGGTAGTGCGGCTGGTGGAGCTGCCCGGTCGCGATCACCAGCGCGCCCGCCGAGAAGATCCGACCGTCGGAGGTGGTCGCCGTCCACCGTCGGTCGTCCGCCGACCACACGCACGCCTGCACGGGACTGTCGGTGTGGACGAGCGCGTCGATGCCGAAGGTCCGGGCCGTCGTCTGGAGGTAGTCGAGAATCTCGGTCTGTGGTGGGCAGCCACGCGACCAGTCGGTCCGGCGGGCGTACGAGTACTGGTAGAGGAACGACGGCACGTCGCACGCGGCGCCGGGATAGGTGTTGTGGAACCACGTGCCGCCGACCTCCGGCGCCGCCTCGAGCACGGTGAGGTCACGGAACCCCGCGCGCTGCAGCTCGATCGCGGCGGCGATCCCACCGAAGCCCGCCCCGATGATCAGGACGGAGGCGTCGGTGTCGGCGGGCGTGGGGAGGACGGCCATGGCCCGCAGGATACGAGACAGCCGTTCGGTAGGTGGACGTGGACGCCGCGAACGACGCTCGGCGCGCTGCCGCCGGACCCCGCGCGTCGCCCTCGGCGTCGGCCCGGCAAACTGCTGGGCGGATGAGCGCCCCTGCCCGCAACCTCGTGAACCTGAAGTCGGTCGACAAGGGCTACGCGAGCCGCACCGTCCTCACCGACATCACCCTGGGCGTCTCCGCGGGCGACCGGATCGGCATCGTCGGCCGCAACGGTGACGGCAAGTCGACGCTCCTGCGCCTCATCGCCGGGCTCGAGCAGCCCGATGCCGGGCAGGTCACGCGCGTCGGCACGCTCGACATGGCGATCGTCGGTCAGGGCGACGCCCTCGACCCCGCGAAGACGATCCGCGACGAACTCGTCGGCGGGCGCGCCGACCACGAATGGGCCGGCGACCGCCGCTTCCGCGACGTCCTCGACGGGCTCCTCGGCGGTGTCGCCATGGCGCGGTTCCCGCAGGGCCTCGACACCGTCATCGGTCCGCTCTCCGGCGGCGAGCGCCGCCGCATCGCGCTTGCCCAGCTCCTCCTCGACAGCCCTGATCTCCTCCTCCTCGACGAGCCTACGAACCACCTCGACGTCGAAGGCGTCGAATGGCTCGCCCGCCACCTCGCCGGGCGCCGCGGGTCGATGGTCGTCATCACCCACGACCGCTGGTTCCTCGACGCCGTCTGCACCCACACGTGGGATGTCGAGAGCGGCACGGTCCACCAGTACGAGGGTGGCTATGCCGCCTACGTGCTCGCCCGCGCCGAGCGCGACCGGCAGGCCGGTGCACGCGAGGACAAACGCCAGCAGCTCGTGAAGAAGGAACTCGCGTGGCTGCGCCGCGGGCCGCCGGCGCGCACGAGCAAGCCGAAGTTCCGGATCGACGCCGCCAACGCGCTCATCGCCGACGTCCCCGACCCGCGCGACTCGGTCGAGCTCCTGCGGTTCGCGTCGTCACGGCTCGGCAACAAGGTCATCGACGCCGTCGACGTCTCGGTTGCGTACGGCGAGAAGGTCCTCCTCGACCATGCGACGTGGCGGCTCGGCCCTGGCGACCGCGTCGCGCTCGTCGGCGTGAACGGCTCGGGCAAGACCACGCTCATGAACGTGCTCGCGGGCAAGGTCGAGCCGTCGACCGGCGAGGTGCAGACCGGCTCGACCGTGAAGCTCGCCTACCTCTCGCAGGACACCGCCGAGATCCCCGGCGATCTCCGCGTGCTCGAATCGCTGGAGGCCGTGCGCGGGCGCATCACCACGAGTGACGGCCAGGAACTGACGGCCGGCGTGCTCTGCGAGCGGTTCGGGTTCCGCGGCGAGCGCACCCGCACGCTCGTCCGCGATCTCAGCGGCGGCGAGCGCCGCCGGCTCCAGCTCATGCGTCTGCTGATGGAGGAGCCCAACGTGCTCCTCCTCGACGAGCCCACGAACGATCTCGACATCGACACCCTCACCGCCCTCGAGGACCTCCTCGACGGCTGGCCCGGCACGCTCGTCGTCGTGAGCCACGACCGCTACTTCGTGGAGCGCGTCTGCGACAACGTCTACGGCCTCTCGGCCGCCGGTGGCGTGCGTCACCTGCCGGGCGGCATCGAGCAGTACGTCGACGAGCGCCGGGTGGCCGCCGAGGGCGCGGCGGCCGCGACCGCGGGGGCAAGTGGGGCGTCGGGCTCAGGCGGCCCGGCGAAGCCGAGCGGTGCCGAGGTGCACGCGGCCCGCAAGGAGGCCCAGCGCCTCGAGCGGCAGATGGGCAAGCTCGACGAGCAGGAGGCCAAGCTCCACGCCGCGATGGCCGACAGCGCCACCGATCCGGGCGCCCTCCGGGACCTCACCGAGCACCTCACGGCGCTCCGCGCCGAGCGCGACGCCGTCGAGGAAGCCTGGCTGCTCGCCTCCGAGACGGCCGACGGCTGACCCGCCCGCTCATAGGCTCCCTATGAACGGCGCGCCCGCGCCCGCGTGACCGCATCGTTGCCCGCCGCGCCGGAGCTGGCGATGCTTGGGCCATGGACGCCGACGTCATCGTCATCGGAGCCGGGCTCGCCGGGCTCGTCGCCACCGCCGAACTCGCCGACGCCGGCCGGCGTGTGCTGCTGCTCGACCAGGAGAACGAGGCCAACCTCGGTGGGCAGGCGTTCTGGTCGTTCGGCGGACTCTTCCTCGTCGACAGCCCCGAGCAGCGGCGCATGGGGATCAAGGACTCGGTCGAGCTGGCCCGCCAGGACTGGGCAGGCACCGCGGGCTTCGACCGTGACCGCGAGGACCGCTGGCCGCGCCAGTGGGCCGATGCGTACGTCGACTTCGCCGCCGGCGAGAAGCGGTCCTGGCTGCACGCGCAGGGGCTCCGGATCTTCCCGGTCGTCGGGTGGGCCGAACGCGGCGGCTACGACGCCGGTGGGCCGGGCAACTCGGTCCCGCGGTTCCATGTGACCTGGGGCACCGGCCCAGGCGTGGTGGCGCCGTTCGAGCGGCGCGTGCGCGAGGCGGTACGCCGCGGCCTCGTGACCTTCGCATTCAGACATCGCGTGGACGAGCTCATCGTCGGCGACGGCGCGGTGACCGGCGTGCGCGGCACCCGGCTCGTGCCGAGCTCGGAGCCGCGCGGGATCGCGTCGTCGCGCGAGGCCGCGGGCGAGTTCGAGCTCACGGCCCAGGCCGTCGTGGTGACCTCGGGCGGCATCGGGGCCAACCACGAACTCGTCCGCAAGAACTGGCCGGCGCGCCTCGGGACGGCGCCGAAGCACATGCTCGCCGGCGTCCCGGCGCACGTCGACGGGCGCATGCTCGCGATCACCGAACAGGCCGGCGGGAGCATCGTCAACCGCGACCGGATGTGGCACTACGTGGAGGGGATCAAGAACCACTCGCCGATCTGGGCGGGCCACGGGATCCGCATCCTGCCGGGGCCGTCGTCGCTCTGGCTCGACGCGACCGGCAAGCGCCTCCCACAGCCGCTCTTCCCCGGCTTCGACACCCTCGGCACGCTCGACCACATCATGAAGACGGGGCACGAGCACACCTGGTTCGTGCTCACGCAGAAGATCATCGAGCGCGAGTTCACGCTGTCGGGCTCCGAGCAGAACCTCGACCTCACCGACAAGGACCTGCGCAAGCTCGTCAAGCGGATCCTGCCGGGGTCGTCGGAGTCGGTGCGGGCGTTCCAGGACCGCGGCGAGGACTTCGTGCACGCGGCGAGCGTCGGGGAACTCGTCGGCAAGATGAACGCCCTCACGGAGGAGCCGCTCCTCGACCCGGCGGCGGTCGAGCGGATTATCGTCGAGCGTGATCGCGAGATCCTGAATCCGTACTCGAAGGACGCCCAGGTCACGGCGATCCAGGGAGCTCGTCGCTACAAGGCCGACAAGCTCACGCGCGTCGCCACACCGCATCGCCTCCTCGATCCCAAGGCCGGGCCGCTGATCGCGGTGAAGCTCGGGATCGTGACCCGCAAGACGCTCGGAGGGCTCGAGACGGACCTCGGCGGGCGCGTGATCGAAGCGTCGGGCGAACCGCTCGGCGGGCTCTACGCCGCGGGCGAGGTCGCCGGGTTCGGGGGCGGCGGCGTGCACGGGTACCGCTCGCTCGAGGGCACGTTCCTCGGTGGCTGCATCTTCTCGGGGCGCCAGGCGGGCCGGGCGGCGGCCGTCGATGTCGCCTAGGGCGCGGCCCATGCCCCGCCCGCGGCCTCATGCCCGCGCCGCTCAGCCGGCCAGGTCGCCGGTGGCGACCGGGCGCCCTGGCGTGTTGCTCCACGCCGACCACGAGCCCGGATACAGCCGGCCGATGCCGAGG
>JAVHXX010000081.1 GCA_031119595.1 Patulibacter sp.
GATGTGCGCCCACTTGCGGTCGGTGAGCCACGGCACGTAGTCCGACGGGCCGATGTACACGTCCTCGGCCGGGAGGTCGCGGCCCATGATCGAGGTGACGGCCTGCGTCTTGGAGATCTTCTTGCTCTCGAGGCGCTCGCGCTCGAGCATGTTGAAGAAGTCCATGTTGCCGCCGACGTTGAGCTGGCTGGTGCGCTCGAGGTGCACGCCGCGCTCGTGGAAGAGGCGGGCGAGCGTGCGGTGCACGATCGTCGCGCCGACCTGCGACTTGATGTCGTCGCCGATGATCGGCAGGCCCTTCTCGACGAAGCGGTCGTTCCAGTAGTCCTCCGACGCGATGAACACCGGGATGCAGTTCACGAACGCACAGCCGGCCTCGAGCACCTGCTCGACGTACCACTTGGTGGCGGTCTCGGACCCGACGGGGAGGTAGGACACGACGACGTCGGTCTTGGTCTCCTTGAGGATCTTCACGATGTCGTCGGTCGGGCCGGGCGCCTTGGAGATCTTCGTCGCCGGGTACTTTCCGATGCCGTCGTGGGTCATCCCGCGGTACACCTTCACGCCGGTGTCCGTCGGGACCTCGGTGAACTTGATGGTGTTGTTCGGGTCGGCCCAGATGGCCTCGCCCAGGTCCTTGCCGACCTTCGTCGCGTTCACGTCGAACGCGGCCGTGAACTCGATGTCACGCACGTGGTAGCCACCGAGGGTGGTGTGCATGAGGCCCGGGATGTCCTCGGACTCGCCGGCGTTCGCGTAGTGGTACACGCCCTGCACGAAGCTGTTGGCGCAGTTGCCGACGCCGATGATGGCGACGCGGACCTTCTCCTGTTGACGATCGGTCATGTGGTGGTGGTGCTCCTGGAAACGAAGTGACTGGGGGTTCGCAAGGTGTCGCCCTAGGCGACGGGAGGGCCGGCGATCAGCTGCTTGCGAACGTGGAAGATGCGTTGGACGACCGTGACGGTGCTGAGGACAGCCAGCACGTACACGGCCGGCTCGAGGACGCCGACGTCCTCGAGGAGAAGGCCTGCGGAAAGGATGATGACGCGTCCGGCGCGGTTGCCGAACCCGACCTTGCACTCGACGCCGAGCGCTTCGGCGCGGGCGCGCGTGTAGGACACCATGAGCGAGCTCACGATGCCGATCGCCACGACCGCGACGACGGCGCGGTTGCCCTGCGCGGCGTAGCTCGCGGCGATGACGGCGAGCATGCCGCCCTCCTCGATGCGGTCGAGGGTGGAGTCGAGGAACGCCCCGAACGGCGACGCCTTGCCGGACATCCGCGAGTACTTGCCGTCGAGCATGTCGCAGAACGACCCGATCACGAACGCGACGCCGCCGAAGAAGTACTCGTCCTCGTAGACGAGCACCATCGCGACGAGGCACAGGGCGAAGCCCGTGAGCGAGATCGCGTTCGGGGTGAGCCGCGATTCGATGAGGGCGTTCTTGACCTGTTCGCTGCGCTGGGAGCTCGTCATGCGGGTCCGATGGGTGTCGCCGCGGCGGCGCGGGGACGTGGGGGGAGACGTGGTCAAGTGGTGACTCTCGAGGCGTTCTGGTTGGGGGCCCAGGTCCATGCGGCGGGCCTGAGGCGACCGAGTGCGCTGGCCGCGACCGCCCCGACCCCACCGACGACGGCGCCCGCGAGGGCGTCGAGCCAGAAGTGGTTGCCGGTGGCGACGACCACGAACAAGATGACAGCCGGGTACACGATCCAGAAGGCACGTACCACCGGGCGGCGCACGAGTTGGGCGATCGACCAGCCGATCATGAGCGAGAAACCGATGTGCATCGAGGGCATCGCGGCGTACGGATTCGCGAACGCGTTCCAGATGAACTTGCGCGGTCCGGAGTAGTCGGCGACCGAGTCGACGAAGCCGTAGTCGTGGGGCATGAGCCGCGGCGGGGCGGTCGGGTAGGCGATGTAGATCACGCACGCGAGGAAGAACGCGGTGAAGAACATGTTCCGGACGAAGTAGTAGCGGTCGTTGTACCGGAGGTAGATCCACAGCATCCCGCCGAGGGTGACCGTGGTCTGCACGTTCAGGTAGACCCACGACAGGATGTCGTCGAGGCCACCGATGCCGAGCGACCAGCGCTGGATGTCGGGTTCGACGTAGAGCCCGAGGTGGCGCTCGAGCGCGACGACGTGGCGGGCGTTCTGGATGGCGTCGGCGGCGACGATGTCGCCCTCGGCCAGACCGCGGACCAGCTGGTACACGAACAGCGCCGCCGCGAGCACGACCACCTGGATCGCAAGGTCACGCCAGCCCTTCGGCAGCGAGGGTCGGGTGAGCCGCGGCATCGCTCCCATCGTAGGGGCACGAGGCCCCGTCACGCCCGGTCCGGAGCATCCGCACGGGCGGTCTGTGCGCGAGCGCACAGGTGGCGGTGTGTTCAGGCGGCGGCGCGGGTGTCGTCCGCGGTGCGCTGCGGCGCGGCGTGGTCGAGGCCACCGGCGCCGCGGCGGGCGGCCGCGCGGTGCTCCCGCGGACTCACGCCGCGGACCCGCTTGAAGGCGGTGCTCAGCGCGAACGCACTGCCGTAGCCGACCAGTTGCGCCACGGACTCGATCGTCGACCCGGGTTCGTGCAGGAGGTCGGCGGCGAGCGTGAGGCGCCACTGCGTGAGGTACGCCATCGGCGGCTCGCCGACGACCTCGTGGAACCGGCGGGCGAGCGCGGCGCGAGAGAGACCGACCTCGTGCGCGAGCGAGCCGACGGTCCACGGGCGCTCCGGGCTGTGGTGCAGGAGCCGGATCGCCTGCCCGACGACCGGGTCGGCCTGGGCGCGGTACCAGCCGGGGGCCTCGCCGTCCGGGCGGGCGAACCACGCCCGCAGCGCGCCGACCAGGAGCAGGTCGACGAGACGGTCGAGCACCGCCTCCTGCCCGGGTTCGTCCTTCGCGATCTCGGAGCGCAGGAGCGGCACGAGCGCGCCGTCCCAGGCGTCCGCGGGGAGCACGATCACGTGCGGGAGGGTCGAGAGCACCCGACGGCCGACCGCGCCGGGGTCGGTGTAGGTCGCGACGAGCAGGTCGGCCGCGCCGTGACGGTCGTTGCCCCACGCGCGCACGCCGAGGTCCATCGACTGCATGAGCGGGGTGCCGTCGAGCGTGAAGCACTGCTGCTGCTCGTCGATCAGCACGTGCGGCGGACTGGCCGGGTCGTGGGCGACGGTGTAGGGCTGCGGTCCGCGGACCACCACGACCGCCCCGGCCTCGGCGAGGACGGGGGTGCCGTCGTCCGGGACGACCCACGCGTGGCCGCGCACGACGACGAACACGCTCAGCGGGGCGTGGTCCTCGATCCGCATCGACCACGGCGGCGACATGAGCGCGCGCAGGACGAAGGCCCCGCGGGCGCGGGGACCGTCGAGGAGTCCGGCGAGGGCGTCCATCGGTCGAGCGTAGACGCTCGCGCATGGATTGGCGAGTCGGGGCCATGGATCGTCTCGCCCTGGCGCGGTTGACTGCGGACATGGCCGATGTACCCGTCTCCTTCCACCGCGCTCCCGGCGCCGCCGCGATCTCCACGCCCGACCTCCTCCACGGACTCACCTGGGCGACCGCCCTCGGAGCCGGGGCCGTCGGGGGCGTGTTCTTCGCCTTCTCGACCTTCGTGATGAAGGCGCTCGAGGACCTCCCGCCGGCGCAGGGCCTGCGGGCGATGCAGTCGATCAACGTCGCCGCCCCGAATCCCCTCTTCATGACGGCGCTCTTCGGGACCGCGGTCGGCTGCTTCGTCCTCGCCGGCGTGGCGCTCCGGCACCCCGAGCGACCCGGCTCGACGCTCACCCTGGTCGCCGCCGCGTGCTACCTCGTCGTGATCGGGCTCACCGCCGCGTACCACGTGCCCCACAACGACGCGCTCGCCGCGGTCGATCCGCGCAGCGCGGGCGCCGCGGCGGCCTGGCACGACTACGCGGGCCCGTGGACGCTGCTCAACCACGTGCGCACGGTCGGGTCGCTCGCCGCGGCGGGGCTGCTCACCTGGGCAGCGAAGCTGGACTGACGCGGCCGCCGACGCGCTGCTCAGCGCGCGGCGACGTCGGCCGTGGCGTAGACCCCGCCGTGGCCGATGCGGATGCCGACGCCGGCGCGGCCGAAGGACGGGTCGAGCAGCAGGGCGCGGTGCGGCGGCGAGGCCATCCACGCCCGCACGATCGCCTTCGACCCGGCCGCCCGCGTGGCGAAGTAGACCGCCTCGCCGACGGTGTGCGTGCGGGCCGCCGTGGCGACCCGGTCGGTCGCGGAGGCCTCGCCCGGGAGCTGGTGGGCGAGCGTGCTGGCCTGCAGCTGGCGCTTGCTGTGGCGGTCGGCGGCCTGCGACAAGCGCCCGCCCGCGATCAGCGGCTGGAGGTGGTGCGCCTTGCGGATCAGGTTGATCCGGTGGATGACCGCGCGCTCGCGGGCATCGAGGTGGGGCGTGTTCGCGGCCGAAGCGGCGGCGGGCAGCGCGGCGGCGCCGGCACCACCGCCGGAGGCGGCGAGCACGGCGGCGAAGAAGGTGCGCCGCAGCGCAGGCCGCGACGGGATCCGGGGGAGGGAGGGCATGACGTTGGACCTCTGGGGGGAGGAGGACGTTCGGGAGGTTGTAGCGGCGCCGGACCCTCACCGGTGCAGGTCCTCGTGCCAACCCGCGCCAACGTGCGCCACCTCACGCCGCCCCGGGCGCACCGCCGCGACCCGCCTCGTATGCCCGTCCGGGGCCAGATTCCGGTCCTCCGTCACCACCGGGTCGGCGGTCCGCGACACTGCCCCCCGTGGCCCACTCCGTCGACACCCTCGTGATCGGCGGCGGCGCCATGGGATCCGCCGCCACGTGGCACCTCGCGCGCCGCGGCCGTCAGCCCGTGCTCCTCGAGCGGTTCGCGCCGGGGCACGCGAACGGCGCGTCCCATGGGGCGTCGCGCAACTTCAACGTGAGCTACCCGGACCCCGTCCACCTCGGGCTCGTCCGTGAGGCACTCGACCTGTGGCGGGAGCTCGAGGCCGAGACCGGCGACGCCATCCTCGACCAGGTCGGCCTCGTGAACCACGGGCACCACCCGGCCTACGACGCCGTGGCCGACGCGCTCGCCACCGCCGGCTTCGCCCACGAGTTCCTCGACCCGGCCGACGCCACCGCGCGCTGGCCGGGCATCCGTTTCACCACCCGCGCCCTCTACACGCCCGAGGCCGGCCGCCTCCACGCGGCGCGCGCCGTCGCGGCCCTCCAGCGCGCGGCCGTCACCCACGGCGCCACGATTCACCACGGCGCGCGGGTCATCGCGATCGAACCCCGTGGCGACGGCGCCCGCGTCACCGTCCACCGCTCCGAGCCCTCCTCCCCGGCCGCCGCCGACCGCCCGACCGCCGCCGTCGACCCCGACGCCACGATCGAGACCTACGACGCCCGCCACGTGGTCGTGACCTCCGGCGCATGGACCTCGAAGCTGCTCGGCCATCTCGTCGAGCTCCCGACCCTGGTCGTCACGCAGGAGCAGCCCGCGCATTTCGCCGTCACCGACGACTCCATCGTCTGGCCGGGCTTCAACCACTCCCCGGATCCCGCCGACCCCGCCGACGCGTACTGGTACTCCGGCGTGTACGGGATGGTCACGCCGGGTGAGGGCGTCAAGGCGGGCTGGCACGGCGTGGGACCCGTCGTCGACCCCGACGCCCGCGACTTCCTCCCGGATCCGGTCCAGTTCGAGGCGCTGCGGCGATACGCGCGCGAGTGGCTGCCCGGCACCGACCCGGACCGCGCGACCGCGATCTCGTGCACCTACACGACCACCCCGGATTCGATGTTCGTGATCGACCACGCCGGGCCACTCGTGGTGGGCGCCGGCTTCTCGGGCCACGGCTTCAAGTTCACCCCCGCGGTCGGTCGACTGCTCGCCGACCTGGTCGACGGCACCACCGCAGCCCCGCCGCCGCTCTTCTCGCGCACCCGCCCGCGGACGGCCGACGCGCACCCCGCGGCGCCGAGGCCGAAGGAGCCGGGCGCCGCCTGACCCGTACGATCAGCGCTGATGCGCATCGTCTGCCTCGGAGAGGCCCTCGTCGACCTGGTCTGCGAGCGCCCGGTCACCGGTCCCACCGACGTCGATGCGTTCGTGCCGCACTTCGGCGGCGCCCTCGCGAACGTGGCCGTGCAGGCCGCCCGCCGCGGCGCGGAGGTCGGGATCTGCGGTGGCGTCGGCGACGACCCCTGGGGCACGTGGCTCCGCGACACGCTCCGGGCCACCGGCGTCGACACCACCGACTTCGTCCTCGAGCGCGGTGGCCGCACCCCGCTCGCCCTCGTCACGATCGACGGCCGTGGCGAGCCGAGCTACGCGATCTACGGCAGCACGACCGGCCTCGGGCTCGTCCCCGCCGCCGACCGCATCGCGCCCGCGGTCTCGAAGGCGGGCCTTGTGCTCCTCACCTCGAACACGCTCCTCGGCGACGCCGAGCGCCGCCTCACCCTCGGCGCCCGCGCCCAGGCGCTCGCGGAGAACAAGAAGGTCGTGATCGACGCGAACCTGCGCCCGAACCGCTGGCCCGACGTCGCCTCGATGCGCGATGCCACGCTCGAGCTGCTCGAGGGCGCATTCCTGGCGAAGATGAACGCCGAGGAGGCCACGATCCTCACCGGCGAGGAGGATCCCGTCGGTGCCGCCGAGGCGCTGCGCCGCTCCGTGGCCCGCAACGTCGTCATCACCTCCGGCGACCGCGGCGCGATCCTGCGCGGCGAGGGTGGGATCGCCCGCGAGGTGCCGAGCCTGCCGGTGGTCGTCCGCAATGCCGCGGGCGCCGGTGATGCCGTCACCGGCGTGCTGCTCGCCGCCCTATCCGCCTCCGACGGCTACGCCCCGGCCCTGAACGTCGCCCTGCCCGACGCGATGGAGGCCGCCGCGGCCGTGGTCCAGCGCTGGGGCGCGACCTAGGCCGTGCGCCGCCCGCGCCCGAGCACAGCCCGATGACCCCCGCGCCGAAGCGCCCGCGCGGCGCGGCGTCGAAGGCGAAGCCCGCGACCGCCGCCGCGAAGCGCCGCACCGGCCCACAGGTGCGCGGCAAGGCGACGGTGTCACGCGCGGCATGGAAGCGGCCGACCCGCGACCGGGTCACGCGCCTGCGCGGGCGGCTCCGCGGCGTCTACGGGATCCCGGTCGAGCGGCCCCACCACGACCCCATCGGCGAGCTCATCCTCACGGTCCTGTCGCAGTCGACGAACGACCGCAACCGCGACATCGCCTACCTGTCGCTCACCTCGCGTTTCCCGGACTGGGAGGAGGTCCGGGACGCACCGGTCGAACTCGTCGAGGAGGCGATCCGCCGCGGCGGCATCTCGAAGGTGAAGTCGGCGCGGATCAAGGCGATCCTCGAGGCGATCGGCGACCCGCTCTCCCTGGAGCACCTCGCCGAGCTCCCGCTGAAGGAGGCACAGGACGAGCTCTGCGCGCTCCCCGGCGTCGGCCGGAAGACGGCCGCGTGCGTGCTCTTGTTCTCGTTCGGGATGGACGACATCCCGGTCGACACGCACGTGTCGCGGGTCGGCACCCGGCTCGGACTGTTCCGGCCCGGCGCCCCGCTCGAGGAGCTCCACGACGCGATGCTCGATCTCACGCCGACGGGCGCCGCGTGGGAGTTCCACGTGAACCTGCTGCGGCACGGTCGCCGCACCTGCGCGGCGCAGCGTCCGGAGTGCGCGAGCTGCGCGCTGCGGTCGCTCTGCCCGCGGATCGCCGTCGACGACTGATCAACCGACCGTTCGGCGGGCCTGCGCGGCTCGCGGACCGGCCCGATCGACGCCGCGGCGTTATTGAGCATCCGACAACTCGATTTGGCGGAGCTTGGCACTGTGCGCCTCGTCACCGTATTCTGGTGGCCCGGGTCACGTCCCTACGCCCGCGAACCCTGAGTACTTCATTGACACCCGCACCACCCGAGCCCCCCACCGGGAAGAAGGCGCGCACTCGGCGAACCCTCCTCGAGGCCGCCGGTGAGCTCTTCGCGAGGAAGGGGGTCGACGCCACCACCGTCGACGAGATCGCGGAGACCGCCGGCGTGTCGGTCGGGTCGATCTACAAGCACTTCGGCAGCAAGGAGGCGCTCGCGATCGCCTTCATCGTCGACGCCTTCGTGGTGATGGAGGGCTACCTCGACGAGGCCCACGCCGCCGAGTCGCCGATCCAGCGCGTCTTCAATGCCGGCGAGGCCTACTTCCGGTTCGCGCAGGAGCAGCCCGTCGCGTGCCGGTTCGCCCTCGCGCGCCGTATGGATCCCGCCGCGGACAGCTCCGGCGACCCGATCACGAAGGCCGTCGACAGCCGCATCCAGAAGGCGATCATGCGCATCGCCGCCGACCTCAAGGAGTCGATGCGGATCGGCGAGGTGCCGGTCACCCCGATCGACGAGACGATGGTGTTCCTGTGGGGTTCGTGGAGCGGCGTCGTCGCGCTGATGATCCGCGCCGACTCCCTCGCGATCCCGCCCGGACTCGCCGACCGCGCCCTGGCCTTCGGGCGTGCGGCGCTCATGGCCGGCTTCAACGACGCCAGCCACCCCGGCACCTTCCGCACGCCCGCCGAGGCGTAGCCCTCGATCGACGGCCCCCTCCGGGCCCGTCTGCAACATCCCGCCCGACTTGGCCGCGTGCGCCAGTTCGGACGGTCCTGTCCGGTCGGGCCGCATCGATCCGTGGACCGCCGAGTTAGAGCAGACAACCCAAACGCACCCCACGGGCCGGTCCAGGGCCCGGTGCGCATCTGCTCGGAGGATCCACATGTCACGCATCTCGCGTCGCCACATCGCAGCCGCCATCGCCCCGTTCGCGCTGCTCGCCACCGCCCCCGCGATGAGCTCGGCCGCGACCGCCTTCTACGGCGTCACGTCCGACAACCACCTCGCGGAGTTCCAGTCCGACAACACCACGCAGGCGCCCGCCCTGCCGATCCGCGGCCTCGCCGCCGGCGAGAACGTGGTCGGCCTCGACATCCGCCCGGCCGACGGCCGCCTCTACGGCCTCACGAACAAGAGCCGCATCGTCGTGATCAACCCGCGCACCGCGACGATCACGTACGTCGGCGACAAGGCCATCGACCCGGCCCTCACCGGCGACAAGGCCGGCTTCGACTTCGACCCGGTCCTCGACAGCATCCGCGTCGAGACGAACGCCGCCCAGAACCTGCGCATCGATCCGCGCACCGGTCAGCTCCAGGCCACGACCACGACGGTCACGCCCACCCCGACGCCCACGCCCGACGCCACCACCCCGACGACGCCGAGCACGACGCCGCAGCCCACGACCGTCAGCACGCCCGGCAAGGCCGACGGCAACGCCGCATACGCCGCCGGCGACCCGGGCGCCGGCACCGCCCCGAAGATCACGGCCCTCGCCTACACCAACGCGTTCCCGGTCGGCAACAGCACCGAGCTGTTCGCCCTCGACTCGGCCCGCAAGACGCTCGTCAAACAGGACCCGCAGAACGACGGCACCCTCCACACCGTCGGCTCGCTGAACCAGTCCGGCAACCCGATCGCGTTCGACATCGCGGACGGCAACGTCGGCTACGCCGCCATCTCGACGACCTCCGGCGGCACGCGCGTCGGCCTCTACAAGGTCAACCTCTCGACGGGTGCCGCCGCGCCGGTCGGTGGCGACAACGTCGTCGGCACGAACCAGCCGATCGTCGCGATCGCCGCCGACGGTGTCATCGGCGACGACACCACTGCGCCGAAGCTCTCGGTCGCGTCGTCGTCGACCCAGCTGCGCTCGCGCCTCCTGACCGGCGGCCTGCAGATGACGGTCAACGCGAACGAGGCCATCACCGGCACCGCGAGCGTCCGGTACAAGGGCCACACGGTCGGCACCGCCGACGTCGAGATCGACGGCACCGCCGGCAGCGACCGCGTGACCGTGCCGCTCAGCTCCGCCACGAAGTCGGCGATCCGCGGCAAGAGCCTCGTGGTCACGCTCAAGGTCGACGTCGCCGACGGCGCGGGCAACCGTTCGTCGATCTCGCGCCCGATCCGTACGCGCTAGCCGGAACGCCTCCGGACACCAGCTGCGGCGCCACCCCAGCGCCGCGTCCCGCGCCGCGTCGCCCCATCTCCGAGGGCGGCGCGGCGCGCTGCGTTTCAGCGCGCGGGCACGACCGTGACCTCGCAACGGACCCCCGGCGCCCCGGCGATCCGCGCGTCCGCGGTGACGAGAGGGCAGTCGAGGGCTTCCGCGACCGCGACGTACGTGGCGTCGTAGGACGTCAGGTTGTCCCGGAGTTCCCACATCCGTTCGAACAGTCCGAACGACGGGTAGCGGGTCAATCCGAGTTCCCGGAGGACCGTGAGCGAGCGGAGCGCATCGCGAGTGCTGATGCGCCCGGCGGACGCCTGGCGACGCAACGTGCTCGTCACCTCCGAGTCGATCAGGTGAGGCGCGTGGAGGGCACGGCCGGCGAGCGCGGCCTGCGTGGTCGTGTTCCCGGTGATCGCCTCGACCATCGCGGAGGCGTCGACGACGATCACCGCTCGGCACGCCCCGCGTCGAGGTCGGCGAGGATCGATCCGCGGTCGATCCCCAGATCGGGGAGCGAGGCAAAGAGGTCGGCGTTGCGAGCTCGCCGCGCGACCTGGCTGAGTTCGCGCACCGCGAAGACGTTGACCGACATCCCGTGGCGGGTTGCGAGCTGCTCCAGCCCCTCGGCGACGTCGTCGGGAACGTTGCGGAGGTAGAGCGTTCGCACTTGCAGAATGCTAGCACTCTGCTTGCCGTCGTCCACGGCGCACGGCTCAGCCGGCGCCCCACCCGGATCTGAGTCGCCACGCATAAGATCGGTTGTCGAGCGCCGCAGTAGATCTGCTATCTTGCGACTTAGATTTCAACTGTCACCGCGGCATAGCCATGCCGTGGGAGCAAGCAAGGGAGACCCGGTATGGGCAAGACGATCGGTATCGATCTGGGCACGACCAACTCGTGCATGGCAGTCATCGAGGGCGGCGAGCCCGTCGTCATCGAGAACTCCGAGGGCGGCCGCACCACGCCGTCCGTCGTCGCGTTCGCGCAGAGCGGCGAGCGCCTGGTCGGCACCGTCGCCAAGCGTCAGGCCGTGACCAACCCGACGAACACGATCTTCTCGGTGAAGCGCTTCATGGGCCGCAAGGAGGCCGAGGTGCGCGAGGAGGAGTCGATGGTCCCGTACAAGGTGATCAGCGGCAAGAACGGCGACGCCCGCATCTCCGCGAGCGACCAGGAGTTCTCCCCGCCGGAGATCTCCGCGATGATCCTCGCGAAGCTCAAGGCCGACGCCGAGGCCTACCTCGGCGAGACGGTCGACGGCGCGGTCATCACCGTTCCGGCGTACTTCAACGACGACCAGCGTCAGGCCACGAAGGACGCCGGCAAGATCGCCGGCCTCGAGGTCAAGCGCATCATCAACGAGCCGACCGCGGCCTCCCTCGCGTACGGCCTCGGCAAGGACGACGAGCAGACGATCCTCGTGTTCGACCTCGGCGGCGGCACGTTCGACGTGTCGGTGCTCGAGATCGCCGACGGCGTCTTCGAGGTCAAGTCGACCGCGGGTGACAACCACCTCGGCGGCGACAACTTCGACAAGGCGATCGTCGACTGGCTCGCGGCGGAGTTCAAGCGCGACCAGGGCATCGACCTCACCCAGGACAAGATGGCCCTCCAGCGCCTCTACGAGGCCGCCGAGAAGGCCAAGATCGAGCTGTCCTCCGCCCAGGAGACGCAGATCAACCTGCCGTTCATCACCGCCGACCAGAGCGGCCCCAAGCACCTGGACCAGCGCGTCACCCGTGCCCGGTTCAACGA
>JAVHXX010000082.1 GCA_031119595.1 Patulibacter sp.
CGGTCTGGATGGTGCTGCCGCCGCCCTGGGCCAGGAGCGTGAGGGCGTTCGTGGGGTCGGAGGTGTCGAGGCGGTAGAGATCCTGCGATGACGCGGGGCTGGCCGGGCCGTCGGTGCCGATCACGTAGACCGAGGTCCCCGACCCGGCGACGACCCGCGCGCCGCCCGCGATCGAGCCCGAGCTCGGATGGACCGTGAGCGCGTGGGTGCCCGCGGCCGTGCCGTCCGAGACCCACACCTCGGCCACGCCGGACGCCGTGCTCACGTGGCTGAAGTACAGACGCCCGCCGGCGGTCACGAGCGTCGAGGGCTGCTCGGCCGAGGTCTCCGGGTGGGGCAGCGCCGCCACCCGCGTGGTCCCGGCGCCGGAGCCGTCGGAGACGTAGAGGTCGTCGAGGAGGTCCGAGGGGGCGCCGCTCGTCTGGGCGAGGAAGTACGCCTTGCCGCCGAGGGCCGTCAGGCCCGTGGGCGACGCATCAGCGGTGGTCGTATTGATGGCCTTCACCAGCGAGATCGGCGCCGCGGCCGCGGGGCCGGCGGTGGCCGTCAGTGCGAAGCCGACGGCGGCGGCGACACGGGCGGCGCGGCGCAGGGCAAGGCGCCTCGCCGGGGCGAAGGTGGGAAGCATGGATGGGGGTCCGAGCAGTGGTGGGTGGGGGACCGCGCCCCATGGGACGGGCAGCAGGTCTGGTGCTCCGGGCGGCCGGAGCGCTACGAAGTGTGCCCGTTTCGCGGCAGGGAGTGGTGGCACGTCGAAGCAGCTGGCGCATTCGGGGACCACCGGGTACCGCCTCCGGGCGACATGCGCCTCGCGCGCCGCGTCGGTGTGGCGCGCTCCCGGGTTAGGGTCGGCAGATGGCCGTGCTCACGACCGTCGATCTCAATCGCGCGCTCCTGGCCCGCCAGCACCTGCTCGAGCGGGCCGCCGGGGTCGGCGCGGTCGACGCGATCGGCCACCTGGCGGGCATGCAGGCGCAGGAGCCGATGCCCCCGTACGTCGGGCTGTGGTCACGCCTCGAGGGCTTCGAGGCCGCCGAGCTGCGTGGCGCGATCGCCGATCGGTCGGTCGTCCGGGCGACGCTCCACCGGGCCACGCTCCACCTGCTGCCGAGCCGCGACTACGCACGCGTGCGCAGCGCCCTCCAGCCGGCGCTGGCCCGTGGGATCCGCGTTCTCGGGGACCGCGCGGAGGGGCTCGACCTCGAGGCGCTGCTGCCCGTCGCCCGGGACCTCCTCACGGCTGGACCCCTCACGTTCAACGACCTCCGCCCGCTCCTGCAGGAACGCTTCCCCGACGTCGACCACCGGGCGCTCGGGTACGCCGTCCGCACGAACCTGCCGCTCGTGATGGAGGGCACGGACGACCGCTGGGGCTTCGCCCGCGACAGCCGCTTCGGCCTCGCCGAGTCCTGGCTCGACGGGATCGGCCCGAAGACCGACGCCGACCTCCTCGGCGCGCCGCCGAGCGGCGCCGCGACCGACGACCTCGTGCTGCGCTACCTGGCCGCGTTCGGTCCCGCGACCCCGAAGGACTTCGAGACCTGGTCGTCCCTCGCGAAGACCGCGGAGGCGTTCGAGCGCCTCGGCTCGCGGCTCGTGACCTTCGAGGACGACCGGGGCCGCACGCTCTACGACCTCCCGGAGGCCCCGCGACCCGCCGCGGCCGACGTCGACCCGCCCGTGCGGCTCATCCCCGAGTTCGACAACCTCGTGCTCGGCCACGACGACCGGCGCCGCATCATCAGCGACGACCACCGGCCCGGCCTCGTGACGAAGAACCTGCGCGTGCGGGCCGTGTTCCTGATCGACGGCTTCGCCGCCGGCACGTGGTCCGTCGCGCGGACGAAGACCCGTGCCGTGCTCACACTCGCCCCGTTCGAGACGCTCACGAAGACGGCGCTGAAGCCGGTCGTGGCCGAGGCCGAGCGGCTGCTCGCCTTCACCGACGAGGCCGCGAAGACGCGGCTCGTCGAGGTGGGTGCGTCAGTCCTTTGACGGCAGCGGCGTCGCCGTGCCGGCGCGCAGCTGCAGGAGCCGGTCGTGGAGTGCGACGAGCCCGGTCTGCCAGACCGCGTCGACGTCGAAGCCCGGCGGGTACCGGTGGTTGAGCTCGAGGTCGGCCATGCCGTGGGCGTAGGACCAGAGCGCGAGGCTCACCTCGCGGAACTCGCCGACCTCCTCGCGGATGCAGACGCCCGCGTAGAGCTCGGCCGCGGCGACGTCCGGGGCGTCGCGGTCGAGATCGCGCGACATGATCAGTCGGTAGAGCTCCGGGTGCTCGAGGGCGAAGTCTCGGAACGCCTGCGCGATGGTGAACACCTTCGGGCCCTTGCCGGCCGCGACGCGGGCGGCGATGAAGTCGCCCTGCTCCCACATGCCGGCGGCCATGATGGCGTTCTCGACGGCGCGCTTGTCGGCGAAATGCTCGTAGAGCGAGGCGGCCCGAATCCCGAGCTTCCCGGCGATGTTGCGCATCGAGAGCGCCGCGAGGCCGTCGGTCTCGAGCAGGTCGCGGGCGACCTTGGCGATTTCTGCTGCACGCGGTGTGAGCGACACGCGGTGATCTGCGGCGGTGGTCACCTCGTGGAGGATAAGCGGCCGACGATTCCGCCACCGGCCCGAACGGACGGATGACCTCCGACCGGGTGACGACTTCTGCGTCGGCTCCGGCCCGGTAGCCTCCCGGCCGTGGTCGACGACGCCATCTCCGCGCTCCTCCTGGGCATGATCGTGGTCGCGGCCGTGCTGCGCGTGCGGCAGAAGCGCAAGGACCGCCGCGTCCCGGCGCCGCCGTCCGACGACGGCCCGCAGCTCTACTGAGTCTCCGCCGGGCGGGGCACCGCCCGCCGCGATGAACTCCGGCGCCGCCGGGGTTCAGAGGAAGGTCTGGCCCTCGCCGCGATAGGTCGGCACGGTGTCGACGACCGCGTCGCCGCGGAGCAGGTGCAGGCGGTCGAAGCGCTCGCAGAGCTCGCCCGCCTTCGTGTGCCGGAACACGACCCGGTCGCCCACCGCGAGTCCGTCGGCGGTGTCGCCGAGCAGTGGCGTCTGCACCTCCCCGGCGCCCTCGTTGGGGTCCAGGGCGAGATCGGGCGGGTAGACCGGCGTCGGCACGCGATCCTGCCCCGCGGCGCCCGAGGCGATGTAGCCGCCGCCGAGGACCGTGGCGACGTTCTCGGCGGGTCGCCGCACGACCGGCAGCACGAACATCGCCGCCGGGGTGAGGAAGAGGTGCCGGTAGGTGTCGAAGAGCGTGGGCGCGTAGAACCCCGACCCGGCGGTGAGCTCGGTTGCGCCGCGGAGGTCGTGGATCCGCGACAGGCTGCCCGTCCCGCCGACGTTCACGAGTTCCAGGGTGCCGCCGCCGGCCTCGATCGCGGCGCGAGCCGCGTCGATGACCTTCGGGATGCGGCGCTCGAGCTCGCCGAGGGACCGCGTCTGCATGAACTGGATCGCGCGGGCGCGCAACCGCCGGCCGGGCGGGGCGTCGCCGACGCCCGCGATCTGGCCGTCGTACGCCATGAGCGCATCGATCCGCACGCCGGGGATCGCCTGCGACGCGTGGATCAGGGCGGCCACGTCCTTCGGGCGGCGCAACGGCGAGCGCTTCGAGCCGATCGCCGGGCCGCGCGCGCCGAGCGGGCGCCATGCGGTGTCGACGTCGACGCAGCAGGCGATCTCCGTGCCGGCCGCGACGGCGATCCGCCCGATGAGCTCGAGGTGGTCGCGGCAGTCGACCATGGGCCGGATCACGGTCTCCGGGTGGTCGCGGACGTAGGTCGCGAGCGCGGCGAAGGCCTCGACGTCGACACTCGGGTACGCGATCAGCAGGTCGGTGATGCCGTGGCCCGCGAGATGGAGGGCCTCGGCGGGCGTGAACGCCATCACGCCCTGGAAGCGCGCGTCGAGCTCGAGCGCGTGCTGGATGAGCGCGGTGCACCGGACCGACTTCGAGGCGACCCGGATCGGCAGGCGGCCGGCCTGGGCGAGCAGTGCGCCCGCGTTGAGTTCGAACGCCTCGAGGTCGACGTACGCGTACGGCGCCTGGAGGTGCGCGGTGGCCCCGAGGTGGTCGAGGCAGCGGGTCGGGAGGGCGGTCTGCGCGAGGGTCATCGGCTCGGGCTCGGCGGCGGGCCGAGGGTGCGGCGGACGTAGTCGTTGGTGAAGAGGCCGTGCGGGTCGAGCTCGGCGCGGGCGGCCTGGAAGCGGTCCCAGTCCGGGTAGCGCGGCGCGAGCGTCTCGGCGGTCTGGAAGTGGCGCTTGCCCCAGTGCGGGCGCCCGCCCACGCCGTCCATGATCGACTCCACCTTGCGGAAGTAGGCCTCGTAGGGCATCGGCGCGAACTGGTGCACGGCGATGTAGGCGGTGTCGCGGCCGGCGGCGGTCGAGAGGAAGGCGTCGTCCGGGGCGGTGGCGCGGACCTCGATCGGGAAGGTGACGGCGATGCGTTCGCGTTCGATCATCGCCAGCACCGCCTCGAGGGTCTCACGCAGCGCGGCGCGCGGGATCGCGTACTCCATCTCCGTGAACCGCACGCGGCGCTCGCTCGCGAAGACGCGGTGGCTGTGGTCGGTGCGCTCGTCGCGGGAGAGCAGTCGGGTCATCGTGCGCGTGATCTGCGGCGCGCGGGTCGGGAGCCGCCGGCCGGCGTGCGAGAACGCCGCGAGGCCGCGGTTCGCGACGAGGTCGTCGGCGAGCCACCTGCGCCATGCCGGGAGCGGCGCGGGCGCATCCTGGGTGCGGTCGCTGGCGATGCTCAGGGCGGTTTCCGAGTAGGGGAACGCGTAGAACTCGTAGTGGTCGTGCGTGGCGGCGAGCTCGTCGAAGCGGTCGAGCACCTCGGCGAGCGGGCGCGGCTCCTCGACCTTGCGGAGCCGGAACGAGGGCACGGTGCGGAGCGTGAGTTCGGTGATCACCCCGAGCGCGCCGATGCTCACGCGCGCCGCGCGGAGGAGGTCGGCGTCGGCTTCCCGGTCGGCGCGGAGTTCGCGGACGGTGCCGTCGGCGAGGACGAGCCGGCAGCCGACCACGTTCGCGGAGAGGTTGCGGAAGCGTTCGCCGGTGCCGTGCGTGGCGGTGGCGAGCGCCCCCGCGAGGGTCTGACGATCGATGTCGCCCTGGTTTTCGAGGGCGAGGCCGTATTCGTGGAGGGCCGGCCCCAGCTGGTGGAGCGGCATCCCGGCCTGCACGCGGACGATCCCGGTCGCCGGGTCGGCGTCGACGAGCTGGGCCAGGTGGCGCAGGTCGACGTGGGTGCCGTCGGTGACGCAGGCGTCGGTGAAGGAGTGCCCCGAGCCGACGGCCCGCACGGTGCGGCCCGCGTCGCCGGCCTCCTCGATGGCGGCGAGCAGCTCGCGCTCACTCCGCGGGGTCGCGACGACCGCGGGGGTGCAGTGCTGCTGGCCGGCCCAGTTGGTCCAGGCGGTGGAGGTGGTGGCGGGTGAGGCGGTCATCGGCGCGCGCCAGAGCCTGACGCTCCCACGACCTTACTCTGGACAAACGTCCAGGGATAGTGGTCGTGGCAGGTCGCGGGCCCGGGCGGCTACTTGACGCGGATCGAGAAGTCGCGGCGGTCGCTGGCACCGGTCTTCGGCTCGACGAGCAGCGTGAGGCGGTACAGGCCCGCCTTGAGCTTGGCCTTGCCGATCGTCGACGACAGCCGGAGGCTCACCGTGCCGGCCGTCGCCGTAACGCTGAACCGCGCGCCCGAGATGGCGCCGTACTTCGTGCCCTTCTGCGTGCGAGCGACGACCGTCAGGGTCGCGTCGCCGGTGATCTTCGCGATCATGCCGGCCTCGTTCGACGCGGGCTTCCCGAGCCCGGAGGCCTTCTTGGCGGCCTTGCTGATGCGGGAGTTCACGAGCTGGAAGCTGGCGAGGATGCCGGTCGGGGCGACGGTCTGACCGGGGGTGGGCGTGACGGTGGCCTTCGGCGTGGGGATGGGCGTCGGCGTGGGTGCGGTGCCCTGGCCGGAGGTGTCGACGGGCGTCGGCGTCGGCGTCGGGGTCGGGGTGGGCAGCGGCACGGCCGAGCGGTCCGGGCTGGTGCTCAGCGTCTTCGTCGTCGTGAGGCCGGTCGGATCCGTCGCCGTCACGGTGACGGCCGTGGCGACGTTCGCGCCGAACCGGAACGACGCCGTCGACCCGGTCTGCGTGGAGCCGTCGGGGAAGGCCCAGGAGATCGTCGAGACGGGCGTGAAGACGGAGTTCTCGGCGTCGTAGAGGTCGTCGTTGTCGGAGGTGGAGGCCGAGAACGTGACGGTGCCGAGGGCGTCGGCGTTGGCGAACGTCGGGGTGAGGGTCGGGGCGCCGTACTGGTACTCGTCCGCGCCGACGTCGACCGGGGTGGCGCCGGGCGTGCGCGGGCCGACGCTCGTGCGCGGGTTGCCGTTCACGTCGACGGTGGAGCCGGCGGTGACCGGCACGTGGTCGACGAGCGGCGAGTTCCACGCCGGCGCGCCGGTGTTGTCGTCGATCTTGCGATCGGGGTCGGCGTTGCTGACGCGGCCGATCGGGGTCGCGAGGGAGCACGCCGAGCCGGGCGAGGTGGTGCCGGTCCAGGCGCTGTAGTCGATGGCCACGGTCGCCGGGGTGCCACTGCCGCTGCACGCGAGCATGGTCGCGACGCCGTCGCCGAAGACGCCGACGGCCGAGACCTTCGTGGCGGTCGTCTCGGTGCCGGGGTGCACGGCGATGCCGGTGCCGCCAGCGGCGAAGGTCGAGGTCGTGACGTCGACGTTGAGCGACCCGCCGGCTGCGGCGCCGTCGACGTCGACGAGGGTGGCCTCGTCGCTGCCGCGGAACTGGCTGTTGCGGATGTGGACGGTCGACGCGGCGCTGCCACCGGCGACGCGGACGATCGAGGCCGCCCCGCTCAGCAGCCGCGTGCCGTCGATGGTGACGAGCTGCGCGCCGGACGACGACGCCGTGTTGACGTCGACGGCGGGGCCGCCACCGGCGAAGACGACGCCGGAGACCGTGGCGCTCCCGGTGACCGAGACGCCCGGGCTGGTGTTGGTCGTCACCGCGACCCCGCTGCTCGTACCGGGGGTGCCGAGCGAGGCGCCGCCGCCGACGCGCACGAGCGGAGTCGTGCTGGTGCCGGTCGCGCTGGAGGGTTCGGCGATGGTGACGCCACGGAAGGTGTTGCCCGCGCCCGTGAGATCGAGGGCCATGCCCGCACCGGTGCGGCTGATGGTCGGCGGGGTGGCGGCGGCTGCCGCGACGGCGGAGAGCTCCTGGGACGCGGACTGGATGCGGACGTGGTCCGCGGAGGTGATCGTGAGGGTGCCGCTCAGCGTGTACTGGTGCGGGACGGTCTGGCCGAAGCCGTCGATCGTGGTCGAGTCGTCGAGGTCGATGACCGCCGGCTTCGCGGTGGTGCCGGTCGAGCGGGCCTGGGTCACCGCCGTCTCGAGGTCGGCACCGTTGGACACGGAGTAGATCCCGGTCGACGGGTCGTAGGACGGAGCTGCTGACGCGACGGGCGCGAGGACCAGGAGCGCGAGGAGGCTTGGGACAACGGGAAGCGTGCGCACGGTCACGGAACGGTACCGGACCCGGCGCATCGCCGTCGTGGTGTTCGGCCGGTTTTCGGGGTGACCGGAGCTGGAGCCGGTGGGCGCCCTGGGGGAGAAGGCGCCCACCGAGTCCGGTACCCGGGATTCTACGTCGCGCTGGCGCGTACGCGGTGTTTCCCTGGACGATCGTCCAGGGAGGCGACCGGAGGGGTCGGCGCCCGTCCACGTACGATGCGGGACGTGCCCGGTGACGCCGCCGACCCGAGTTTCCGCACGCATCACGTGATGCGCGCGGTTCGCAGCGACCGGCCGCAGATCGCCACCATGCTCGCGGAGGCCTTCCGGGAGGATCCGCTCAGCCGGTGGATCTACCGCGACCATCCCGCACGGCTGCGGTGGGTGCGAGCCGACTTCCGCCTCCGGCTCGCCCAGCACGGCGCCGACCACCTCACCTTCACCACCGACGACTTCGCCGGTGCGGCGGTCTGGGCGGCCCCGAACGAGTGGAAGGGCCACCCGACCGGGCAGTTCCGCACCCTCGCGGCGCTCGTGCGGGTGGCGCGCAACCACGAGCGGATCGGCGCGATCCAGCGCGAGCTCGACCGCCGCCATCCGGCCGTGCCGCACCTGTACCTCGCGCTGCTCGGGGTCAGGGAGGACCGGCGCCACGAGGGCATCGGTGGTGCGCTCCTCGCGCCGACGCTGATCGAGGCCGACGACCGCGCGCTGCCGTGTTACGTCGAGGCCGGGAGCGCCGATGCGGCCGCGTTCTACACGACGCTCGGCTTCGACCTCCACGGTGAGGTGCGGCTCCCGGGTGCGCCGACGGTCTACCTCATGTGGCGGGAGCCGCAGCGGTGATCATCGCGAGCTTCTTCAGCGACCTCGGCAGCTTCTTCTCGAGCCTCGGCGACGTCCACCTCACGCCCCTCCTGCTGGGTGCAGTGCTGTTCGTGGCGTACCTGTCGATGCGCGCGCTCGCCTTCCGCAACATCCTCCAGGACGCCTACCCGGGGACGCCCGTCCCGTTCAAGCAGATCTGGGGTGCGTACCTCGCGGCCTACGGCTTCAACAACGTGATCCCCGCCCGCGGTGGCGACGTCCTGAAGGTCTACCTCGTGAAGACCTCGATCCCGGGCAGCACGTACCCCACGATCGGTGCGGCGCTGCTCGTCGAGGCGATCTTCGACCTCTGTGCCGGCGCCCTCGCGGTGACGGTCGCGCTCATCGCGGGCGTGTTCCCGAAGCCGCCGTCGTGGGTGTCGCTGAACTCGGTCGACCTC
This sequence comes from Patulibacter sp., assembly GCA_031119595.1. Lineage (GTDB taxonomy): Bacteria > Actinomycetota > Thermoleophilia > Solirubrobacterales > Solirubrobacteraceae > JAGIBJ01. The sequence goes on from JAVHXX010000082.1 coordinate 8,803, forward strand.
AGCTTCGTCGCCGAGGACGGCAAGCGGTCCCTGTTCCTGGTGACGGCGCTGGCGGTGCTCGTGCTCGTGGTCTTCTCGCTCGTGGCACTGCGGGTGCGCACGTTCTGGGCGAAGGTGCGGCAGGGCTTCGCGGTGCTCCGTGACCGCCGCCGCTACCTCAAGCGCGTGTGGGCGATGCAGGGGATCGGGTGGCTCATCCGCGGCACGGCGTTCTTCTTCCTCCTGAAGGCGTTCTCGATGCCGGCGTCGGTCGAGAACGTGCTCTTCGTGCTCTCCGCCAATGCCGTCGCCGCGATCTTCCCGTTCACGCCGGGTGGCGCGGGCGTGGTGCAGGCGCTGTTGGTCGAACTCCTCAAGGGCACCGCGACGACCGCGGCGATCGCCGCCTACGGCGTCGGCCAGCAGGCCGTGATCGCGCTGCTGTCGCTCGCGGTCGGGTTCGTGGCGCTCGTGTTCGTGTTCAACATCCGCTCGTTCCGTGAGGTGATCGAGCGAGGTCGCGCGGACCGCGAGGCGTCGCGGGCTGCGGAGCGGGCCGAGAAGGAAGGCCGGGCGGCGCGGGACATCTCCGGCGAGGAAGACACCGCGACCGTCGGGCCGAACGGTCCCGGGATCGTGGGCGACCACGAGCGCCGCGCGGGTGGTCCCGCGCCGAACGCGACCGACGACTGGCTCGACGACGTCGCCGCGAGCGGCCCGGTCGGCTCGGTGTCGCGGGCCACGCCGCCGGCCGCGCGCCCACCGGCGACGGCGGCGGTCGACGACTGGCTCGCGGAAGAGGTCGCCCCCGACCGGGCCCGTGAGGAGCGGCGCGAGGCGCGCGCGAAGTGGCGGAGGCGCCAGCGGCGCTAAGGCCGAGGCGGCGCGCGGGGACTCGCCCGGCGCCGCGGGCGGGCCTACTTCAGGCCCTGGCGAGCCTCACGCACGAGCGTGACGGACTCGGGGAAGATGCGCGCGATCACGGCGCGGATCTGCTCGGCCTGCTGGTCGGCCGTGCCCTGGACGTTGACGCGGTTGACCGCCGCCACCGTCATCTGGACCGCCAGCTGGATGGCGTTGTCGGCCCAGGCCAGGCTCTGCTGCCCCTGGAGCTGCTCCGCCATCTCGGCCATGCGCCGCTGGAATTCCTCGGGGTCACCGAACAGGTTGAAACCTTCCATGTCCCTGACTGTAGTCCCCGTCCGCGGCCCGATGCGGCACTGGCGCAAGGGGAGGCAACGCTCCGGCGTCGCGGCCGCGGTGCGCCGCGACCCCGCCTACTCGGCGGGCGCGTCGGGCGCGGCGGCTGCCGCGCGGCCCGCGAACAGCACCGTCGGGGCGCCGAAGGGGTGCAGGACCGCGGGCACGTTCACGGTGCCATCGGCCTGCTGGTGGTTCTCGAGGATCGCGATGATCGTGCGGCCGACCGCGACGGCGGTGCCGTTGAGGGTGGCGAGGGTCTCGGGCTTGCCGGGACCGTCGTCGGTCTTCGGGCGATAGCGCACGTCGAGTCGACGGGCCTGGAAGTCGGTGGTGTTCGAGGCGGAGGTCAGCTCGCGGTACTTGCCCTGGCTCGGCAGCCACGCCTCGCAGTCGAACTTCTTCGCAGCGCTCGGGCCGAGATCGTCGACGGCGATGTTGACGACGCGGTACGGCAGGCCGAGATCGGAGAGGATCGACTCCTCGATGCCGAGGATCCGCTCGTGCTCCGCGACGGCGTTGCCGGGCTCGACGAACGCGAACATCTCGACCTTGTCGAACTGGTGCACGCGGAAGAGCCCGCGGTCGGCGGAGCCCGCGGCCCCGGCCTCGCGGCGGAAGCACGGCGAGTAGCCGGCGTAGCGCAGCGGCAGCTCGGCAGCGTCGAGGATCTCCCCGGCGTGCAGCGACGCGAGCGCCACCTCGCTCGTGCCGACGAGGTAGAGATCGTCGGCGGGGAGGTGGTAGATCTGCTGCTCGGTGTCCGGGAGGAAGCCCGTGCCCATGAGGGCCTGCTCGCGCACGAGCACCGGCGGGATCACGGGCACGAAGTCCTGGCCGCTGAGTTTCGCGAGCACCCACTGCACGAGCGCGAGCTCGAGCTGGACGAGCTCGCCCTTGAGGTAGGCGAAGCGCGACCCCGAGAGGCGCGCACCGCGCTCCATGTCGACGGCGTCGCCGGAGAGCTGGAGGTGGTCCTTGACCTCGAAGTCGAAGGTGCGCGGGGTGCCGACCTCGCGGACGACGGTGTCCTCCGGAGCAGCGGTCGGGTCGGGCAGGTTCGGGACGAGCAGCAGCGCCTGCTGGAACTTGCCCTCGACCTCGTCGAGCTCGGCGCGCAGCGACTCGGCCTGCACCGTCGGCTCCTTCGCCCACGCCGTGATCTCGGCGCGCTGCGCCGCGGCCTCGTCGGCGGGGAGCTCCGAGAGTGCCTTCATGCGCGCGCCGACGTCCTTCGAGCGGCGCTTCGCCTCGGCACGCAGGTCCTCGACCTGCGGCAGGAGCGCGCGGCGGCGTTCGTCGAGCTCGAGCACGTGGTCGACGCGCGTCTCGACGCCGTCGCCACGACGGGCGAGAGCCTCACGGGCGGCGCCGGGATCGGCGCGGAGCGCCTTGATGTCGATCATGCGCGCGAGCCCTCGGGGCGACGGGCGCTAGGGCGTCGTCGGCGTGGTGGCCGTCGTGTCCGGGGCGATCGACGTGCTCTGCGGCTCGTCGGTCGAGGTGCCGGTGCCGGGCTCACCCGAGGTGACGTCCGGGTCGGGCTGGGGGCCCGACGGCGCGCCGCCGATCGGCTGCGCGAGGCTGCTGTTGCGGGTCGGCGCGGCGGGGTTCTTCGCGTCGGCGCCGGCGTACTTCGCGAGGAAGGTCGCGACCTGCTGGGCCTCGTCACCGGTGACCAGGTTCTGGGGCATGATCTTGCCCGAGAAGCCGCCGTTGCGG
>JAVHXX010000083.1 GCA_031119595.1 Patulibacter sp.
CCGGGCCTAGCTGGCTCGGTCCACGATGCCTCTCGCGGCGAGGGCGAGGGCTGCTCTGCGGGCTGGGGAGCCGGGGAGGTCTGCGATGGCGTCCTGGGCTCGGTCGATGCGGGCGTAGGCCTGGGCCCGGACCTCGGTGGTGGCGCCCGTCGCGATGATGCGGTCGCAGAGCGCCGCCGCCTCGGGGACGTCCAGGGTGCGGAGCTCGACGGTGGCCAGGGTCTCGTCGGCGCGGGCGGCGATCGCCAGCGGGAGGGTGACCGTGCCGTCGAGGAGATCGGTGCCGCGGGCCTTGCCCGTCACCTCGGGATCGCCCTCGATGTCGAGGAGATCGTCGAGCATCTGGAAGGCCACGCCGAGATCGCGGCCGATATGCCCGGCGAGGTCCTCGTCCAGATCACCATGGAGGGCGCCGATCCGGCACGCCGCCTCGAAGAGGGCGGCGGTCTTGCCGATCACGCGCTCCTCGTACCGCGAGGGCGTGATGTCGAGGCGATAGGCATCGGCGCGCTGCATCAGCTCACCGGCTGCCAGCGACGATGCCGCCGTGGCGAGGACCCGGGCGACCGGCGCAGCCGCATCACGGGCGACCGCTGCGAACGCCGCGGCGAGGAGGGCGTCGCCGGCTCCACGGGCCGCCTCGGCGCCGTCGGTCGCCCAGACCGTCGGGATGCCGCGGCGCAGCGGGGCGCGATCGAGGACGTCGTCGTGGACGAGCGTCGCGACGTGCGTCAGCTCGACCGCCGCCGCGGAGACGCGCAGCGACCGCTCGACGGCCGCTGACGACGCGCTGCCGGAGCCCGCGGTGAGGTCGGCGTCGGCGGGATCACCGGCGAGGAGCAGGGCGAGGAGCGGCCGCAGCCGCTTGCCGCCGGCCGCGACGACCGCCGAGGCGCGCTGGCCCGTGGGGCCGGGGATGGCGGAGACGAGCTCGGTGACGAGACCGTCGACGGCGACGGCCCGCTCCGCGAGACGCGGCCCACCGGCCTCGAAGATCGCGGCGACCGTCGGAGGGATCGCGGTCATGCGACGGCCATCGCCGGGGCGATGGCCGAGAGGATGGCGGGCGCAGGGCCCGCAGACTGAACGCGAGTCATGTGGCGGTCACGGTAGCGACCGCGAGCCGCACGAAGAGCGCCGGGAGGGGGTGGAGCGTGGCTCCACCCCCGGGCCGGACTACTTCTCTTCTTCGTGCTCTTTGGTGAGGGTGCTCAGGTAGTTGACGACGGCCTTGAACTGCTGCGGCGGCAGGTTCTTGAAGGACGGCATCGGAGCGGTCGGGTTGCGCAGGGTCTGCGCGATACCCGCCTCGGGGAGGCGATCGGCGATCCGGGTGAGGTTCGGACCGGGGCCCGGGTTGCCGTTCTCACCGATCTTGTGGCACGCGAGGCAACCGGACGACGGGATGACCTCCTTGCCGTACTCGTACAGAGCCAGCTGGGCGCCACCCTCCTTCACGATGCTCGGCGGGGTCTTCATGTCGATGCTCGAAGGAGCACCGCCCTCGGCACCCATCCACGTGAGGTACGCCATCGCGAGGATGGTGAGCACGCCGGCGGTGGTGGCGACGGGACGACGGAGCGGGTGACGCTCCGGGCTGCGGTCGTAGAACGGGAGCAGCAGGAGCAGCAGCAGCGCGATCGTCGGGATGCCGACGGTGGCGAGCGGCGTGATCGACGACGGCTTCACCACGCGGAGGAGCTCGAAGACGAAGTAGTAGTACCACTCCGGTCGAGGGACCCAGGTGGTGGTGGTCGGGTCGGCCTTGGAGGCGATGGTGCCACCGAGGAGGTACGACAGCGTGAGGATCGTGCCGATGACGACGATCACCATGCCGCCGTCCTTGGCGACGACGTACGGGAAGAAGGGCTTGCCCTTCGACTTCAGTACCGCGTACTCGCGCAGGTACTGCTCTTTCTCGCGACGGTTCACGGGGTCAGACCTCCTCGGACCGAAGCTCTTCGTCGAGCTCGGCGGTGACCCACGGCGGAGCCGTCGTGCCGTGCTTGATGACGAGGTACAGGTGGGCGCCGATCAGGCCCATGATGAGACCGGGCAGCACGAGCATGTGGATCGAGTAGAACCGCGACAGCGTGGTCGCCCCGAAGTCCGGGCCTGCGCGCAGGAAGTCGCCGAGGTACGGACCGGCGATCGGGGCCGACGCGAAGATGTTCACGCCGACGGCCGTGGCCCAGTAGGCACGCTGGTCCCAGGGGAGCAGGTAGCCGGTGAAGGCCATGATCATCACGAGCAGCACGAGCAGCACGCCGATGACCCAGTTGAGCTCACGCGGGTACTTGTAGGCACCGAAGAAGAAGGTGCGGCCCATGTGCAGGAAGATGAAGATCACCATCACGGTGGCGCCCCAACGGTGCATGCCGTGCACGAACTGGCCGGCCCACACGTCGTTGTTGATGTAGCGCATGGACTCGTACGCGCGGTTCGGCGACGGGTCGTAGAACATCGCGAGGATCACACCCGTGATCACCTGGCTCATGAACGCGAACATCGTCGACGTGCCCAGCGTGTAGAACCAGTTGGTGCCCTTCGGCACCTTGCGGAACATCACGAAGCGGGCCGTGCCGGAGAGCGCGGTGCGCTCGTCGAGCCAGCCGAGGGCCGCGGTGGCGGCTTCGGCGGCGTTGTCGAGCTTGGTCTTCGGCTCGGCGGCAGGAGTGCCGGGCCGCGGCGGGGTGGCGCCGGGAACGGAAGGCAGTTTCAGCATGGCTCAGGTACCCGGGAGCTTGCGGATGGTGGGCCGACTCGGGAACAGGTACTGACCGATCCCGTCGAGGTCCTGCGCGGGGTCGCGCGGGGAGAAGCGCTTCAGCTCGGAGTTCACGGAGAAGCGCGGGCCGACCTCGACGAGGCCGTCCTTGATGCGCGTGTAGAAGCGGTCGAGCGGGCGAACCGGCGGACCACCCTGGACCTGGCCGAGGAAGTCGTAGACGCCGCCGTGGCACGGGCAGATGAAGCGCTCGGACGCGTCGACGTACCGGACGGGGCAACCGAGGTGCATGCAGCGCGTGGAGATCGCGATGAACTGGTTGTAGTCGTCGACCGGTTCCTTGTCGATCTCGGCGTTGCGCGCACGCATGTAGACCGTCGACTTGCCGGTTTCGCCGGCGCCCGGGGTGAGCGTGATCGTGCGGGACACGTAGGTGTCCTGCGAGAACTCCTCGGGAGTTCCGACCGCTTCCCACGCAAGGGGCTTCTTGTCGAGGTTGGGGGCGAGCGCGAAGCCGAGGGCCGGGACCGCGATCATGCCGATGGCAATGCCACCACCACCGTTCGCGAGGCCGGTCATCAGACGACGGCGGGTGACGGTTTCGCCCTCGAAAGCACCCGGGATCAGACGATCGGAGGTGTAGGGCGAGCTGTTCTTTGACTTATCTGGCACGAGAAAGGGTCGAGAGGCTGCTCTGGGAGCGTCAATCTACCGCGCGAGAGCTTACGGAGGCAGCCGGCTGGATGCACGCCCGGTTTCCGCCGGTGAAATCGCTACGGGGGACGGGGGTTTCGAGGGTCAGGCGGAAGGGGCGAGCGCGTCGCCGGTGACCTGCCAGATCTCGGCGAGACGGCCCGCCGGCGCGGGCTCGGCGGTCAACAGGACGGCGCAGTCGCCGATCGCGGCGGCGAGCCGGCCGATGGCCTCGAGGTCGCCGTCGTGGGCGAGCGCTTGCAGCGCGTGCGCGAAGCACCAGTCGCCGACGAGCAGCCCGAGATCGGGGTCCGCGGCGACGAGCAGGCCGGGCTCCCCGGCATGGAGCCGCGCGCCGGTCCAGGCGGCGAGGACCGCGTGGGCGCGGGACGGCGTCAGCGTGGAGACGTCCGGGGCGCCGTCGGCGCTGCCCGGGGCCGCGCCGTCGACGAGGCTGCCCGCGTTCGTGCGCAGCGCCTCCAGCAGCGACTCGGGCGAGATGCCGGCGCCCGTGTGCGCGGGCCCGGCGGCCGGCGGGGGCGCCGTCATCCGGCGAACGCGCTCTCGAGTGCGGCGCCGGCGGCCTCGAGCGTGCGGTCGAGCTGCTCGGAGGTGTGCGCGAGCGACGGGAACCAGCCCTCGAACTGCGACGGCGGCGCGTAGACGCCGCGCGCGAGGAGGCCGCGGCAGAAGCGGCCGTAGGCCTCGAGGTCGCAGGCCTTCGCCTCCTCGTAGTTCGTGACCGGGTCCTTCGAGAAGAAGAGGGTCACGAGGCCCGGCACGCTCTGGACGGTCGCCGGGCGGTCGCCGACGAGCTCGCGGAGACCGTTCGCGAGGGCGTCGGTGGTGGAGCCGAGGCGCAGGTAGGCGGAGTCATCGAGGAGGCGTACGCAGGCCATGCCCGCGGCGACGGCGAGCGGGCTCCCGGCGAGCGTGCCCGCCTGGTAGACCGGGCCGACCGGCGCGACCTGCTCCATCAGCTCGCGCGACCCGCCGAAGGCGCCGACCGGCAGGCCACCGCCGACGATCTTGCCGAGGATGGTGAGGTCCGGGTGGACGCCCGTGAGTTCCTGGGCGCCGCCGCGGGCGACGCGCAGACCCGAGATGACCTCGTCGAAGACGAGCAGGGCGCCGTTGTCCGTGGCGACCTCGCGGAGGAGCTCGAGGAAGCCCTCCTGCGGCGGGACCACACCCATGTTGCCCGGGTACGGCTCGACCAGGATCGCCGCGAACTCGTACTTCTTCGCGGCGGCGACGACGGCGTCCGGGTCGTTCCAGGGCACGACGACCGTCTTCGCGGCGGCGTCCGGGAGGACGCCCGGCGAACTCGGCAGGCCCTGCGTGGCGAGGCCCGAGCCGGCGTCGGCGAGGAGGCCGTCGACGTGGCCGTGGTAGGCACCGGCGAACTTCAGGAGGTACTGGCGGCCGGTCGCGGCGCGCGCGAGGCGGATCGCGCTCATCGACGCCTCGGTGCCCGAGGTGGTCATGCGGAGCATCTCGACCGACGGGATCCGGCGGGTGAGCTCGGCGGCCAGGTCGACCTCACCGACGGTCGCGGCGCCGAAGGTGGTCCCGCGCGCGGCCTGGTCGGTGATGGCGGCGACGATGTCCGGGTGGGCGTGGCCGTGGATCAGCGGACCCCACGAACAGACCCAGTCGACGTAGTGGTTGCCGTCGATGTCGACGATCTCGGCGCCGGAGCCGCGCTCGATGAACACCGGCGTGCGGCCGATCGACCGCATCGCGCGGACCGGGGAGTTCACCCCGCCCGGGAGGTACTTCACCGCCCGTTCGTACTGCTCGGCCGACCGTGCGTCGCGGAGGGAGATGGTCATGGGCGTCCTTTGGGGGAGAAGGCGCTCAGAGGGACAGCAGCCAGGCGGCCGCGTCCTTGGCGGAGTAGGTGATGATCGCATCCGCGCCCGCGCGACGGAAGCCGATCAGGCTCTCGAGGACGGCGGCGCGTTCGTCGAGGAGACCCGCGTTCACGGCGGCCTTGAGCATCGAGTACTCGCCACTGACGTTGTAGGAGAAGGTCGGGACGCCGAACTCGGTCTTCACCCGGTGGAGGATGTCGAGGTAGGGCATGCCCGGCTTCACGATGAGCATGTCCGCGCCCTCCTCCAGGTCGGCGTCGGCCTCGCGCAGCGCCTCCTCGGCATTGCGGAAATCCATCTGGTAGCCGCGGCGGTCGCCGAAGGCGGGCGTCGAGTCGGCGGCGTCGCGGAAGGGGCCGTAGAACGCCGAGGAGTACTTGACGGCGTAGCTGGCGATCGGGGTGTTCGACAGGCCGGCCTTGTCGAGCTCGGCGCGGATCGCCGCGACGCGGCCGTCCATCATGTCGCTCGGGGCGACGATGTCGGCGCCGGCCGCGGCCAGGCTCTTCGCCGCGCGGGCGATGAGCGGAAGCGACTGGTCGTTGTCGACCTGGTCGCCGTCGAGGACGCCGCAGTGGCCGTGGCTCGTGTACTCGCAGAGGCACACGTCGGCGATGACGAGCGTCTCCGGGACCGCGCGCTTGAGCTCGCCGATCGCCTGCTGCACGATGCCGCGGTCGTCGTAGGCACCGGAGCCGCGGAGGTCCTTGCGCTCGGGGATGCCGAAGAGGAGCACGCCGCCCAGCCCGAGGGCCTTGATCACCTGGGCCTCGGCCGCCAGCTCGTCGAGGCCGAGGCGATCGACGCCGGGCATCGCGGTGATCGGCCGGCGCCCCGAGAGGCCCTCCTCGATGAAGAGCGGGAGGATCAGGTTCCCCGGCTCGAGCGAGGTCTCGGCGACCAGGTTGCGGATCTGCGGGGTGCGGCGCAGGCGCCGCGGACGACTCTCGGGGAAGGCCACGGCTGGAGCGTACCCGGCTTCGGGCCGCGCGCCACCGCGGTGGCGACGCCGTTGCGCCCCGTTGCCGGTGGATCGCGCCGGGTCGTTGACGATCGCTCAAGGCGCCGGCCACAACGGCGTTATCCCGGAACGCCGTTCAAGAACTCCCGTTGCCGGATATCCCCGGCGGCTCCGGGCCGACCGACGAGACCGAATACCGGCGGTCCCCGCTCGCCACGGTCCGTCGCGTCGACTCCTCGCGCGCCAGGTGTTACGTTCGGCCGCGATTCGGGCCCGGGGCGCGTCACGAACGAGCTGCCGCGCCGTCTGGGTCGCGAGTCGTCGCGTGCCCATGCCTGCCGTTCCACCCCACCCGTCCGTGCCGCCCGAGGCCGATGCTCCGCCGGGCGCTGCCGCAGGCGCGGGCGCCGGGATCGACCTCGTCCGGGTGCCGGAGGCTGCCGCCGGACCCCTGGGCGCCGAGTCGGTCGAGCCCGCGGGGTCGCAGTTGCCGCCGCGTTCGGCGCGCCGCTACCCGCGCACGACGTGGTTCGTGGTGATGCTCGTGTTCGTCGTCGGGCCGCTCGTGCTCGCGGAGCTCGGCGACTGGTCGGGGCGCGGGCGCGGGTTCGTGGCCGAACTCGGGTCGAGCCTCGGCATCGTGGCGCTCGGGATCCTCGCCCTCGAGCTCGTCCTCACGGCGCGGCTGCGGATCCTCGCGTCGCTCGGCGCCGACACCGCGGTGCGGCTCCACCGTCGCCTCGCGAACGTGCTCCTGTCGCTCGTGACGGCGCACGTGCTCATCGCCGTCGCCGCGCAGCCGTCGCGGATCGGGCTCTTCCAGGTCTTCGGGCAGCCGTGGCGGGCCCAGGCCGCGATCGGGTCGGTGGTGGCGCTGCTGCTGATCGGCGTCACCTCGACCTGGCGGCGCCGGCTGCGCCTCACCTACTCGCGGTGGCGGCTCCTGCACCTGCTGCTCGCGGTGCTGGCGATGGTGCTGGCGGCCGTGCACACGATCGGCTGGGACCGGTACCTCATGACCGGCGTCGGGGTCGGGGCGCTCGCCGGACTCACCGTCTCGGCACTCCTGGCCTCCGGCACGCTGCGGATCCGGCGGCCGATGGCGCTGCGGCGGCTGCCGTACGTGATCGACGAGGTCGTCGCGGAGCGCGGGTCCACGACCACGCTCGTCCTGCGGGCAGAGGGGCACAGCGGGCAGCTGTTCTCGCCGGGCCAGTTCGCCTGGCTCAAGCTCGACGACACGCGGTTCGGACTGGCGGAGCACCCGTTCTCGTACTCCTCGAGCGCGGAGTCGCCGGATCGACCGAGCTTCACCGTGCGCGCATACGAAGGCTTCAGCGCGGCCGCCGCGGCGCTGCTGCCCGGGACGCGCGTGCTGATCGACGGCCCCCACGGCGCGTTCCGGTTCGCACGCAGGGGCTCCGGGATCGCGCTGTTCGCGACCGGCATCGGGATCACGCCGAGCATGAGCATCCTGCGCACCGCCGCCGACCGCCGCGACGGGCGCCGGTTCCTCCTCTTCTACGGCAGCCGCGAGGAGGAGGGGATCACGTTCCGGGAGGAGCTCGACCGCCTCGCGGGCCTGATCGACCTCACCGTGGTCCACACGCTCAGCACCGTCCCGCCGGACTCGGTGTGGACCGGCGAGCGCGGCCGGATCACCGCCGACCTCCTCGAGCGACACCTGCCGCAGGACCTGCGCGACTGGCAGTTCTTCGTGTGCGGGTCGGGACCGGCGGTCGACGCCGTGATCGACGCGACCACGGCCGTCGGCATCCCCCACGAACACGTCCACGCCGAGCGATTCGTCGCGGTCTGAGAGGGACCCATGCCACCTGACGAGACCCGCTGGATGGCCGCCGCCATCGAGATCATCGCCGTGATCGCGGCCGTCGTCTTCGCCGTCGTCCAATCGAGGTAGCGCATGTCCCGCGTCGTTCCCCGCCGGCCGCGCCACGCGGTCCTGTCCCGGTATCTCATGTCGGTCCCGTGCGGCCGGCCCACCTTCAACGGCTGCCTCACGGCCGTGGTCGTGCTCGCGATCCACACCTTCGGCCCCGGTCCCGTCCCGGTGCCCGGCCCCACGCAGCTCGGCACCGCGCATCCGCGGTGGGTCGGGCCGACGCATTCGACCCCCTCCCGGCGGTGGGAGATCCACGGCCAGGGGGCGGCCCTCGAGGCGGTCGCCGCCGACACGATGTGAGGGCGGCATGACCCTGCCCGGGCGGGTCCGCCGGTGCCTGCGCGACGCGGGGTAGCGTTGCGGCCGTGTCGACCCCGACCCGCGTCACCCTCCTGCGCTCCGAGTTGCTCCTCGCGACCGTCGCGCTGGCAGTGGGGACCACGATCATCGGGGTCGTGACACTGACGGGCCACGGCGTCACGGGGCGCCGCGTGATCATCGGACTGGTCGCCGGAGTGGTCCTCGCCGCCTGGAAGATCCGCGACTTCGACGCGCGCTACCGCGAGCCCGAGTCCATCGGCGACCCCGTCGAGGTCGTGCCGATGCCGCCCGCCAAGATCGTGCGAACGCTCGCCTACGCCCTCATGATCACGGCGATCTGGCTCCTCCTCAACGACGGCGACCCGGCTGGCGGCACCGTCTTCACCTTCGTCCTGTGCGGACTCCTCGCGGGCAGCGTGGCCACGTGGACTCGCGTGCGCGTCGTGGAACGACGCCTCGGCGCGTCGCTCTACCGGGAGCTACGCCCGAGGAGCGGGCGGCGCGCCGTGCGGACCCACGGCCGCGTGTTCGCGATCGCCGCCCCGGCCGGCATCGTCGCGGTCGGCAGCGCGCAGCCTGCGCCGCGCGGCTGACGCCCGGCCGGTTGCAGACTCAGGCGCGGCTGCGCCGCACCAGCACGCCCGCGAGGAGCGTGTAGACCACGAGCTGGGCGACGAGTTGGCCCGTGGCAGCCCAGTCGGGCTGGGTCGCGACGGCGGCGTCGAGGAGCGAGCGGGCCGGGGCGAACGGCAGGATCGCCGAGATCGCATCGAGGATGTGGTGGCCGGACTCACCGACCGCCTGCGAGGGCACGAGCGCGAGCACCGCGACCGGCACGGCGAGCAGGATCGCGGCGAGCGTTGCCGCGCGGGCGTCGCGGAGCGCCGCGCCCAGCAGGACGCCGAACGCCGAGAAGCCGAGCGCGCCGAGGATCGTCGCGGGGAGCCACCACGGCGCGCTGCTCCACGGCGTCGCGCCGAAGATCGCCACGCCCACGAGCAGCACGAGGCCCGAGACGGTCGCGACGACGCCGGCCGCGAGCGTCTTCGCCGTGACCACGCGGAAGGCGCCCTGGCCGCCGCGCAGCAGGCGCCGCATCGTGCCCTCCTCGCGTTCGCTCGCGAGCAGACCCGCCGCGAGCGTCATCGCGACCAGCATCAACGAGAGCGCCGCGGCGACCCCGACCGCGAAGCCGGAGATGGTGCGGTCCTTCGGTTCGCCGACCGCGGTCTCCGACACGTCGAGCGGGGTCGCGATCGAGTTGAGGATGTTGTCGGAGAGGTCGAGGTTCTCGCGCGCGAGCTTCGCGAACTTCGCGGCCTGCACCAGCCCGTTGCGCTGGTCCTTCGGCGCGGTCTTCGCCGCGGACTCGGCGATGATCTCGGCCGCCTTGAGGCCGAGCACCTGCACCTTGAAGCCGAGCACGTCGAGGGTGCCGCCGTCCTGGAGGACCTGCAGGAACCCGGACGCGACCCGCACGATCTCGTTCGACAGGGCGCGCTGCGCGAGCTGCAGCCGGCTCGCGAGCAACGCACGCACGAGCGTGCCGTCGAGGGGACCGCTGGAGCGGTAGAGCACCTCGAGCTTCGGGCCGCCCTCCAGGCCGCCGCTCGTGAGCTGGGCCTTGAGGCGGTCGGCGGCGTCGGCGGGGATCACGAGGGCGCCGTCGATCTTGCCCGCCTCGATCATCGACTTCGCCTTCGCGCGTGAGGGCACGTCGATCGCCTGCACGTCACCGTCGGAGAGCGATCGGGTGAGATCGCCGATGGAGATCTTCTGGCCGCCGACGTCGACGGTGCCGGAGCCGCCGGTGGAGAGCAGGTTCACGACCGCGACCTTCGGCGGCGCGGGATCGCGCGTGAGCGTGAGCCCGAGGCCGATCGCGATGAGGACCGGGTAGACGACCACCAGCGCGAGCAGTGCCGGCGAGCGCCGCAGGACGCGCAGGTCCTTGGCGAGGAGCGCGCGGATCATGCGTCGGCTCCCGCGGCGCTGGCGGTCGGCGCGGCCGCTGCGTCCCCGACGATCCGCGCGAACGCGAGGTCGAGGTCGGCTTGGTCGCCGCCGCGGGCGCGGAGCTCGTCCGGCGTCCCGGAGAACACGATCCGGCCGTCGCTCAGCACGACGACGCGGTCGGCGTGGCGCTCGGCGGCATGGAGCTCGTGCGTGGTGATGACGACGGCGGTCCCCGCCTCGGCGAGACGGTCGATGAGCGCCCAGAGCTCGAGGCGCTGCGGCGGGTCGAGCGCGGTGTGGGGCTCGTCCAGGAGCACGCACGCCGGCTCGCCGAGAAGCCCGATCGCCAGGCTCACGCGCTGGCGCCAGCCGCCGGAGAGGCGGTCGAGGCGTTGGCCCGCGCGCTGGCGGAGTTCGGCGAAGTCGAGGGCGCGCTCGGCCGCGGCCCGGGCCTCGGCGCGGTCCGTGATGGCGAGCCCCGCGAAGAGCGCGAGGTTCTCGCGCACGGTGAGGCGCTCGTAGAGGGCGGGGCGCTGCGGAACCCAGCCGAGGGCGTCCGGGCCGGGCGTGACGGTGCCACCGTCGGCGGGCTGGACCGCCGCGAGCACCTCGAGCAGGGTCGTCTTGCCGGCACCGTTCGGGCCGAGGATCGCGACGCGTTCGCCGCGGGCCACGTCGAGGTCGACGGCGTCCAGGATCACCTTCGCGCCGTGGCGGCGCACCAGACCGCGCGCCTCGATCGCCGGCGCGGCGGAGGGATGGGACGGCGCGGCGGCCGGGTCCTGGGGCGTCGGCGGGGCCACGGGTGCGGATCCTACGGACTCGGGTCCGGGCCGGTGGAAGGCCCGAATCCGGACGAAACGCGGGTTGCGGCCGACACGGGCGGCTGCCACCGTAGAGGTCGAATGCGCCAGTTCGCCGTCCTCACCGCCCGTCGCCCGGGCCCGTTCGCCCGCCGGGTCGCCGCCGCCGTCTCGGTGCTCGTCGCCTCGGGCGCGGTCGGAACACCGGCCCACGCCGCGGATCCGGCGACGACCCTCGCCGCGTGCGTCGCCACCGGCGACGGCTCGGTGCGGATCGTGAAGACCGGAGCGAAGTGCAAGAAGGCCGAGCGCGCGCTCACGCTCTCCGTCGCCGGGCCCGCGGGGCCGAGCGGCGATGCGGGCCCGGCAGGCCCGCAGGGGCAGACCGGGCCGCAGGGACCGGCCGGGCCGGCGCGTGCCCAGGGCGAGGCCGGGCCGGCAGGTCCGGCAG
>JAVHXX010000084.1 GCA_031119595.1 Patulibacter sp.
CCCACCACGACGGCGGTTCGGCGGGCGGCTGCGTGGGCTCGGACGGGATGCCGGGGCCACCGACCTCGTCGTGCGCGCGAGACATCTTGAAGTCGTGTGCGACCGGCGCCGGCGGAGTGCCGAAGTCGCTCGGCGTGACGCCGCCGAAGCCGCCCATCGACGCCGTGAGGCGGCGGTCCTCGCCGTAGAGCGGGATCACGTCGCACATCTCGGTCAGGCGGGACACCGTCCTCGCGCCGACCTGCTCGATGAGCGCCTCACGGCCGAGGTTCGTGGTGACGATCACCGCGCGCTCGGCCTCGTAGCGGGCGTTGATCACCGAGTAGAGCTGCTCGAGCACCCACGGGTTCGTGCGCTCGGCACCGAGGTCGTCGAGCTGGAGCAGTTCGACCTCGGTGAGGCGGTCGATGAGCTCGGTGCTGCCGAACTCGGCGTCGTCGTCGAAGGTGTTGCGCATCTCCGAGAGGATCCGCGGGACGGAGTAGATCGCCGTCGAGCGGCCGGCGGCGAGCGCGTGCTTGCTCACGAGCATCGCGAGCGTGGTCTTGCCGGTGCCCTGGGGTCCTTCGAACCACAGGCCCTTGCCCTCACCCAGGCGCGTATCGAGCTGGTCGACGTAGCGCTTGACCACCCGGACGACGGCCGGGGGCATGTCCGTGACGGGCGGCGTGTCGAAGGAGACGTTCTCGTAGCGGCGCGGGATGCGCGCGCGCAGACGCGAGGCGCGGGAGGCGGCGATCATCTGAGGACGGCACGGGCAGTCCGTCGCGATGTTCTTCTCCTCGTCGTAGACGAAGCCGTTGCCCTCGCAGCGGTTGTAGGGGCAGCGCCAGCTCATGCGTCCCACCCAGCGTAGGGCGCGGCGACGCCGGCACGCACGACATCGCCCACGAAGTCCCTGGAAACCGGCATCAGTAGCGGTCCGGGGAGACGTAGTTCGCGAACTTCAGGTACTCGCCGATGAACGTGAGCTTCACCGTCGCCAGGCCACCGTTTCGGTGCTTGGCGATGATCACCTCGGCCATGCCCTTGTTCTCGGTCTCCTTGTCGTAGTACTCCTCGCGGAAGAGGAACATCACGATGTCGGCGTCCTGCTCGATCTGCCCCGATTCACGGAGGTCGGAGAGCTGCGGCTTCTTCGACTCGATCGACGTGCCGCGGTTCTCGAGCTGACGGCTCAGCTGCGATAGCGCGAGCACCGGGCACCCGAGCTCACGCGCGAGGATCTTGAGCCCTCGCGACATCTCACCGACGGCCTGGACGCGGTTGTCGGCGTCGGCGCCGGCCCGCATCAGCTGGAGGTAGTCGACGATCACCATGCCGAGCTTGTGCTTCTGGTGGAGGCGGCGGGCCTTCGCGCGCACCTCGAGGATCGAGATGTCGGAGGTGTCGTCGATGAACAGCGGGGCCTGGGCCAGACGGTTGCTGGCCTCCATGATCTTCGGCCACTTGCGACCGTCGATCTTCCCGCGACGGAGGTCGTCGCCCTTGACCTTGGCCTGCGACGCGAGGAACCGCTGCGCCAGCTCGCCCTCGCCCATCTCCATCGAGAACAGCGCGACGCCGTAGCCGCTCAGCGCCGCGTGCTCGGCGACGTTCGTGACGAACGCCGACTTACCCATGGCGGGACGGGCGGCGATGATCACGAGGTTGCCGGGCTGGAAGCCGCCGGTGACGGCGTCGAGGTCGGTGAACCCGGAGGGCACGCCGGTCATCTCGTCGCCCTCCATGCTCAGCTTGTGGAGCTTTTCGGTCTCGTCCTGGAGGACCTCGTCGAGCGAGCGGAAGTCCTTCTGGGTGTCGTCGTGGGCGACCTGCAGGATCGAGCGCTCGGCGAACTCGACGAGCTCCCGCGGGGTCGACCGGCGCTCGCCGACCGCGACCTGGATGTCGGCGGTGGCGCGCAGCAGACCGCGCATCAGCGAGTGGTCGCGGACGATCCGCGCGTACTGGCGCACGTTGCCGGCAGCCGTGACCGGACCGCCGAGCTCGTCGAGGGTGGCCGAGCCGCCGGCCTCCTCGAGGAGCGCATGCTGCTCGAGCCAGTCGAGGACCGTGAGCCGGTCGAAGGTCTCGCCGCCGTCGTACAGCGACCGCATCGCCCGGAAGACGAGCTTATGGCGCGGGCTGTAGAAGTCCTCCGACTTCAGGCCCTCCTCGATGATGAGCGTGTACATCGCCCGCTCGGAGAGCAGCAGCGCACCGAGGACGGCGCGCTCGGCGTCGAACGAGTGCGGCTGCGGGCCGCCGAGGTTGCCGCCGCCGGACGGGGCCTGCGGTGGAGGGCTGTAGGTGTCCATGGAGGTCGGAGGGCTTTCAGGGGGGCCGTCGAGCATTAGCACTCGGGCCGGACGGAACAGTCACCCTGACAGGCTCCGCGCCGGCTGAGGCGAGGCTTCCCAGCACCTTGCGGGAAACGCCGCCACGAGATTCGCGCGGCGTGCTCCAACTTGGCGCAGGCCGCGACGCAGAACTCCGCGGCCGGGGCGCCGCGCCCGCGCCCTCCGCCGACTCCTAGACGATCGTGATCGTGACGACCATCGCCTCGTGCCCGATGTACGCGCAGTAGAGCACGTAGGTTCCGGCCGCGAGCGTCGTCTTGGCCGTGCGGGCGCCGCCGTCCTTGAAGACCGGCGCGCTGATGAGGACGGTCTTCTTCGAGGTGTCCGGGGAGCCGTCGGCCTTCGGCGGCGCGAGGTAGAGGTTGTGTGCGGCGCCGCTGGAGTCGGTCGAGGTGTACGTGAACGTGACCTCGCCGGCGTTCGCGCACGCGCGGTCGATGAGGAGCGGCTTCATCATGTCGACGGCGGTGACGGCGAGGGTCTGGCCGGCGGGCGTGCAGGCTGCGGGCGCCGGCGTGGGCGTGGGGGTCTGGCCCGGCGCCGGGCTGGGCGTCGGCGTGGCGCCGGGGGCGGTGGTCCCCGGCGAGGTCGTCTGACCCGGCGCGGGCGTCGGGGTGGGCGTCGCGGTGCCGCCGGTCGACGGCTTCGATCCGGCCTTCTTCTTGGAGTCGTGGATGAGCTTCGTGCGCTGGTCGATGCACTTCGCGCGCTTCTTCTTGTCGGCCTTCGACATGTGCTTCGTGCTGCGCTTCACGAGCTTCTGGCAGGGCTTGCTGAGCTTCTTCGTGGCCTGGGCGGTCGTGAGCACGGTGGTCGAGCCCGACGACATCCCGGGCATGTCGTCCATGCCCTTGGCCTGGGCCGGCGCGAGCGACGACGCCGGCAGGAGCGCCGCGGCGCCGAGCGCGAGGGCCGCGAGACGGACGGCCGATCGGCGGGCGGGGCGGGAGGATCGAGGACGCGGGGCGGACATGTTAGGGGACCCTAATCCATCGCCTCGCGCGCGGGAAGGGCCGTGCGACCAAGGTCTCGGTGGTCGTAGGCCCCGCGTGGGCGTTCAGGCCGCGGCGACGCTGCGGAGGCCGTCGAGCGATTCGCGCAGGAGCGCGCCGAAGGTCGAGACGTCGCCGTCGGCCACCCAGCGGTCGAAGCTCACGCGGAAGATCACGACGGCGGTCTCCGCGGTGAGCGTGGCGCTCGGCTCGGCGACGCCGCGCTCCCGCAGCGCCTCGGCGATCGCACGAGCGAGCCGGGCCATCTTGATGAGCTCGCGCTCCTGCAGCTCGGGATGGGCGTCGATGATGCGTTGCCGCGCGCGCGAGTGCGGGCGGACGGCCGGGGCGAAGAAGTCGGCGGTCGCCGTCTCGAGCCCGCGCACGGCGGCCTCGATCGAGGTCGCCCCCGGATCCACGGCGGTGATCCCGTCGACGACGGCCTGTTGCAGCACCTCGCCTCCGCTGAAGAGCACCTCGCGCTTGTCGGCGAAGTGGCGGAAGAACGTGCGCTCCGTGAGGCCGGCGCGCTCGGCGATGTCGGCGACGGTGGTCGCGTCGAAGCCGCGCTCCGCGTAGAGCTCCATCGCGGCGGCTCCGAGCCGGCCGCGGGCGTCTGGTTGCCACCGTGCCATGCCCGTCAGTCTAGTTGATGGCAGCGGCTGACATCGAACGCGCTATGGTGATGACAGCTACTGACATCGATCGGACGTCGCGACCATCGGGGCCGCGCCGCCACGGTCGACCAAGGAGGAATCCCATGCGTGTATTCGTCACCGGTGCATCAGGCTTCGTCGGCCGCGCGACCGTCCCCGAGCTGCTGGCCGCCGGCCACGAGGTCGTCGGCCTCGCACGGTCCGACGACGCGGCGGCCACGGTCGAAGCGGCGGGCGCCACGGTCCTGCGCGGCTCGATCGACGACGTCGACGTGGTCCGCCGGGGCGCGGCCGACGCCGACGGCACCATCCACCTCGCCTACAACCACGACTTCTCGGACATCCCGGGCGCCGCGGCCACCGACCGCGCCGTCGTCGCGGCGGTCGCCGAGGCCTACGAGGGCTCGGACCGTCCGTTCGTGAGCGTGAGCGGCACGGTCGGTCTGGCGCCGGGCCGGGTCGCCACGGAGCACGACACCGGCGACGCGAACGTCCACCCGCGCGTCGCGACGGCGCAGTCCGTGCAGGCGCTCAAGGACCGCGGGATCCGCTCGGCCGTCGTGCGGCTCGCGCCGTCCGTCCACGACGTCGGTGACGGCGGCTTCGTCCCGGAGCTCATCCGCGTCGCCCGGGCCCAGGGCATCTCGGGGTACGTCGGCGACGGTGAGAACCGTTGGCCCGGCGTGCACCGCCCGGACGCGGCGACCCTCCTGCGGCTCGCGCTCGAGAGCGCTCCCGCGGGTTCGGCCCTGCACGGCGTCGGGGAGGAGGGCGTCCCGACCCGCGAGATCGCCGAGATGATCGGCAAGCACCTCGGTGTGCCGGTGCAGTCGATCGCCCCGGAGGCGGCGGCCGAGCACTTCGGGTGGATCGGGATGTTCTTCGCCATGGACGCGCCCGCCTCGAACGCCATCACCCGCGAGCTGCTCGGGTGGGAGCCCGTCGGCCCGAGCCTCCTCGAGGACCTCGACCAGGGCCACTACTTCGAGGCCTAGGCGCCCACCCTCCCGAGAACGCAAAAGGGGCCCCGCAGCGCTCGGCTGCGGGGCCCCTCCTGTGAAACCGGGTGGTCTGGGTGGCGACTAGGCCGCGACGACCATCGTCTTGATCGTGGCGACGGCGCCACCGGGCACCTCGACCTCGACCATGTGCGTGCCGACCGTCTTGATCGGCTCGCTGAGGCGGACCGCCGACTTCTCGACGCGGATGCCACGGGCATCCTTGATCGCGTCGGCGATGTCCTGGGAGGTGACGGAGCCGAAGAGGCGACCGTCGTCACCGGCCTGCTGCTCGATCGTGAGCACGGTGCGACCGAGGGTGGTCGCGTTCTCCTGCGCACGCTCGACGGCCTCACGCTTCTGACGCTCTTCCTCTTCCATGCGCTTGGTCGCGGCGGCGATCGCGGCGTCCGTGGCGTGGGAGGCGAGCTTGCGCGGGATCAGGAAGTTGCGCAGGTAGCCCTTGGTGACGTCGACGACGTCGCCCTTGGACCCGAGCTGATCGACGTCCTTGAGCAGGATGACCTGGGCCATGACCTACTCCGCCTTCTCGGCGCTCGGGGCCTTGTCGCCGCCGCCTGCGCCTGCGCCCGCACCGGCGCCGGAGCGCTCACCACGGTCGGCACGGCCTGCGCGCGTCTCGCGGACGGTCTCGACGACGTACGGCAGCAGCGAGAGCTCGCGGGAGCGCTTCACGGCAGCGGCCATGTCGGCCTGGTGCTTGCGGCAGCACCCCGTGATCCGACGCGTGCGGATCTTGCCACGCTCGGACACGAACTTCTGGAGCGTCGTCGTGTCCTTGTAGTCGATGTCGACGATCTTGTCCTTGCAAAACGGGCAAGACTTGCGACGAACGCCGCTACCGAGCTTCTTGTCCCGGCGCTTTGCCGGCTTGCTGCTTCTCTGCTTGGCCACTAGTGCTTCTGCTGGATCAAAGATGTACGAATGCCCGTGGAAGGTCCACGGGCCGACGGTCAATACTGCCAGGCTCGCGCCCGGCGTGTCGTCCGCCCTGTGCGCTACGAGGCTACAGGGTCGACTGAGCCGACCGTGCATGCGCCCCGGCGCGTCTCGGAACGAGGCTACTTGCCCTTTGGCCGCGCCAGGTAGGTGCGCGGCGCCGGGAGCAGGAACGTCTTGCCACGCGAGAAGTCGTGGACCGACACCACGCCCCGGTCGACCTGCGTGAAGGTGCCCTCGCAGCGCTCCTCGACGAGCCACTTCGTGCCGCGGACCGTGGCCGCGCTGTTCGCGCCGCGCGTCTGGAAGTCGCCGTGGCCGTCGCCCCACACCCGCGGCGGCGGTTTCTTCTTCTTCGCGGGCTTCTTCTTCGCCGACGCCGTGGCGACCACCGACGAGGCCTTCGCCTTCGCGCCCTTCGTCGTCTTCGTGGTCGGGCATTCCGGCGTCCCGATGATCCGGAGGTCGACCTGGCCGTGCTCGGCCGCGGGCTGCGTGACCTGGAAGATGCCGCCCCAGAACTCGGCGCTCTGCCGCGCCGCACCGACGGCGCCGATGAGCGTCACGTGGCCGTTCGTCGTGTCGAGGAACGCGCCGACGGGGATCACGTCGCCGGGCTTCAGGGGTACGTACTTCCCGGTGCCGATCTTGATGAGCACGGTGCCCGTGATCGCGCCCGCGACGAGCTGCTTGCTCTGCACCGGGACGGGTCCGGTGGGGGTGGGCAGCGGCGTCGGCGTGATGAGCGGTGGGGTCGGCTCGGGCGTGGGGACCGGCGGGGCCTGCGGCACGGGGCGGCTCGGGAAGAGCGTGATCGCGGAGGCGTTCGTGGTCGGCGTGCCGCCGGTGTACCCGCCGGCGACGAGCACCCCGGCCGTGGGGCCGAGGAACGACACCGCGGCGGCCTCGCGGTCGCGGTCGAGCGGCTCCGAGGTGCCGGGGCCACCGGGACCGGCCCAGCCGTCGGTCGAGGACCAGCTCTCGGCGTCCTGGGCCTGCACGCGCCCGTCGACGCCGCCGACGACCTCGACCAGCCCCGGATTGATGGCGACGGCGGTGGCCGCGTTGCGGGCGACGGCCATCGAGCCCGCGCTGCTCCAGGCGTTCGTGGCCACGGTGTAGAGCTCGGCGCTGCGCAGCCGGCCGGCCGCCCCGATGCCTCCGGCCACGAGCACCTGGGCACCGCCGCCGATCGCCGTCGCGGTCGACCCGGCGCGAGCGGTCGCGAGCGGGGCGGTGTCGGGGGACCACGCCTCCGACGTCGCGTCGTAGACCTGTGCGGTGGTCACCGGGTTGCCCTTGGAGTCGTCGCCGCCCGCCGCGAGCACGCGACCGCCGTAGATCTCGGTTGCGGCGACGTTGCTGCGGAACGCCGACAGGCTGCCGGTGGCCGCCCACGCGGCGCGGCGCCCGTCGACGCGCCGCTCGACCGTGGCGGTCGTGGTGGTGCCGCCGCCCGGCAGCGCGACGACGCCGCCGATCACGAGGACGTCCGCGCCGACGCGCACGAGCGCCTCGCCGGTGCGGGCGTCGGTCAGCGCGCCGCCGTCGGACCAGGAGTTCGTGGCGCGGTCGTAGATCTCGGTGTCGGCGATGCGCGCGCCGTTGATGTTGAGGCCGCCCTCGACGAGCACGCCGCCCTGGGGCCGAGCGGCGGTCACCGGCAAGGTGACGGCCTTCGCGCCGCTGCGCGGTGTCGCGAGCGTGCCGGCGGGGGACCAGCTCCGCGTCGCGGCGTCGTAGAACTCCGCCGAGCCGAGGAGGCCGTTCGTGGAGTCGATGCCGCCCGCGACGACCACGCCGGTGACGTTGCCGGCGGCGTCGACGACCGGTGCCGCGGTGGCGCCGTAGCGGTCGGTGGCCATCGAGCCCGCGGGCGCGACCGTGGCCTCGGCCTCGGCGGCGAACACGGCGAGGCCGAGCACCGCCAGCACGCAGGCGGTGCGGACGCGGCGCGCGCGGATGGAGCGAAGCCTCATGGGACCTTCGACCCTAGATCCCGGCGGTAGGGCGATCAAGCACCCGCATGCCTGGCGGAAATACCCGTGGTCCGCGAGACTGGCGCGTGTGTTCCTGCGCCAACGCAAGCTGCGCGTCACCACGTTCGCGACCTTGGCGGTCACGGTGGCCGCCGCCGCCGTCGCGGCGCAGGCCACGCGCCTCCTCGATCCACTCGAGCTCTCGAGCGTCGACGCGCGCTTCGGCGTCCGGGGAACGCAGGCGCCGCCCAGCGACATCGTCGTCGTCGCGATCGACTCGACGAGCCTCACCGCCCTCGACGAGCGCTGGCCGATCGAGCGCAGCCTCCACGCGCAGCTCATCGACCGGCTGGCCCGCGACGGCGCGAAGGTGATCGCCTACGACGTGCAGTTCACGGAGCAGACCGATCGACACGAGGACGCGGCGCTCGTCGACGCCGTCCGCCGGCATCCGCCGGTGGTGCTCGCCACCACCGAGGTCACGAAGACCGGCGGCACGAACATCTTCGGCGGCGCCCCGGTGCTGCCGTACTCGAAGGCCCACCCGGGCTTCTCCGCGCTCAACGCCGATGCGCGCGGCGTGAATCGCACGATCCCGTACGCGCAGAACGGTCTGCGGAGCTTCGCCGTCGTCGCCGCCGGGCTGTCGGGCGGGCGGCGCGTCGATGCCGGCGACTTCGGCCTGCGGAACCATCGCGCGTGGATCGACTTCGCCGGGCCGCCCGGGACGCTGCGCACGGTCTCGTTCGTCGATGTGCTCCGGCGACGCGTGCCGGCGTCGACCTTCGCCGGGAAGACCGTCGTGGTCGGCGTGACCGCGACGACCGCGCAGGATCTCCACGCGACCTCGACCACGAGCGGTTCCGCGCTCATGAGTGGTGCCGAGCTCCAGGCGAACGCGATCGAGACGGTCCGCGAGGGCGTGCCGCTGCGCTCATCCGCCGCGTGGGTCGGCTACCTCCTGATCATCGGGATGGCGGCGCTCGTGCCCCTCGTCGCGGTGCGGCTGCGGTTCCTGTGGGCGGCGGTCGGTGCGCTGCTTGCCGCGGCGGCGTACGCCGGCGCGGCGCAGGTCGCGTTCGGGGCGGGCTGGGTGATCCCGGTGGCGGTGCCGCTCAGCGCGCTGGCCCTGGCGACCCTCGGCGCGAGCGCCGGCCACGCCCTCCTCAGCGCGGCCGAACGGATGCGCACCCGCGATCTCTTCGCACGGTTCGTGCCGGAGGCGGTCGTCGACGACGTCCTCGCGCGCACGGACGGCGACCTGCGCCTCGGCGGGCAGCGCCGCGAGGGGACGGTGATGTTCTGCGACCTGCGCGGCTTCACGACGTTCTCGGAGAACCTCCCGCCGGACCGCGTCATCGGCGTCCTCAACCAGTACTTCACGGAGATGACCACGGCGATCATGGACCGCGGGGGCACGCTCGTCGCCTACCTCGGCGACGGCATCCTCGCCGTCTTCGGGGCCCCGATCGAGCAACCCGACCACGCCGACCGTGCGCTGGCAGCGGCCCGCGAGATGCTCTTCCATCGCCTGCCGAGCCTCAACGCCGCCCTCGCCGCCGACGGCATCGACCACGCCTTCCGCATGGGGATCGGGCTCCACAGCGGCCCGGTCGTGAGCGGCAACGTCGGGTCGCCGCAACGCATCGAGTACGCGGCCATCGGCGACACGACGAACACCGCTTCGCGGGTCGAGGGCATGACCAAGGTCGAGGGCGAGCAGCTCCTCCTCACCGGCGCCACGAAGGACGCCCTCGTGCACGAGGGCTCCGCGGCCGGCCTCCGCGAGGTGGGCGAGCGCGAGGTCCGCGGACGCAAGCGCACCATCACGCTGTGGAGCGTCGACGAGGTCGACCCGGCCACGTCGCGACCGGGCGGCGGACCCGCGGCGGGCGCCGCCTAGGCGGCCGAGGTCGCGGCGATCGTCTTGCCGCCGGCCGCGGTGTGCGCCGCCACGGCGATGGCGTCGCGGCCGAGGTGCTCGCCGTTCGTGTCGCTGAGCATCGCCACGACCGTGTCGTCGCGGTCGATGACGATCGCGACGCGGTGCGGCACCACGGCGCCGGAGCGCATCTTCAGACCGCCGACGCCGACCTGCTCGACGACGTCGCGGCCGGGCATGCCGCGCACGGGCCAGCCGACGCGCTGCGCCTGGCCCGCGCCCGCGCGGCGGGCATCCGGGGCGGCGATGATCCCGGCGAGGCTGCCGCCGAAGGTGGCGACGACGAAGCGCTCGTCGTCGAGGGCCTGGGCGGTGACGAAGGTCGGGTCGCCCTGCGACGGCGGTCGCAGCGAGGCGTGCGGGCCGACGAGCACGATCATCGGGCGGGCGAGGTCGTCGAAGCGATCGAGGATGGCGTCGGGGGCGCGGTCGCCGATCTTCAGCGTCGCGCGGACGGGGCGGGCCTCGTCCCACTTGCGCTGGCGCTCGGGCATGTGGAGGCGCACGAGCCCCTGTCCGGGGATCTCGATGTAGCGGAGCGTGAGTTGGCCGAGGATCGTGGCCATCGCGAAGAGGGCGGCGGTCGACACGGCCCAGTGGAGGGGCGTGTCGAGCGGCAGGATGCCCTGCGAGGAGAAGTACCGCAGGATCGGGGCGTGCACGAGGTAGATCCCGAACGAGCACGCACCGAGCGCCTGGACCGGCTTGCTGGCCATGATCCGGCGGGTGATGCGCTTCGGTGAGGCCATCACCGCGGCGATCATGAGCCCGAGCACGCCGAGGCCCGAGGCGTTGAACCGGACCGTGCGCGGCAGCTCACCGTGGATGCTGAGCACCCCGAGGTACCAGAGCCACGCGCAGGACGCGACCACGAGCAGGAGCGGCACGCCGAGCGGCGCGCTGCGATCCGGCCGGTCCCAGCGCATCACGCCGAGCGCGAAGAGCATGCCGATGCCCCAGAGGTCGAGCCACGACGGCGGCGCGAACCAGGAGCCCCAGTGGGTGTAGTCCGTGTGCCGCAGCGACAGCCCGAACTTCCAGGCCAGGCCGACGACGATGCAGCCCACGCCGACGCCGGCGAGCGCCAGCCAGCGGCGCTCCTCGTCCTCGATGCGCGTGATGCGGCGCAGGATCGGCATGAGCGCGAACGCCGCGATCCACACGAATGCGAACTCGACGCTGAGGTACCAGGCCGGATCGATCGTGGCGAAGATGTGCTCGGTGCTCCACGACTGCATGAGCGTGATGCCCCAGAGGAGATCCATCCACTGGCGGTGGGTTCCCGCGTACCGGGCCTCCCAGACCACGAGGAACACCACGAAGTACACCGGCAGCAGGCGCGCGAAGCGCTTCGAGATGAACGCGCCGCGCTCCGGGAGCGGCTTGCCCGCGAGCACCGGACGGAACAGCTGCACGGCCAGGCCGAAGCCGGCCATCATGAAGTAGAACGACAGCAGGAAGTCGAGGTTCGACACGATCGAATCGGCGAGCGACCCGATCGGCAGCACCGTGCCGGCCTTGCCGCTGCTGTGCTGGAACGTGTGGAAGGTGACGACCGCGATCACGATCAGCCGGAACGCATCGAGCTGCTCGTAACGGCTGAGCTGCACCTTGCGCTTCGGCTTCGCGGGCGCGCGACGGGTGGGCTGCTCGCCCGCCG
>JAVHXX010000085.1 GCA_031119595.1 Patulibacter sp.
TTCCAACTCCGACCAACAAGAGTCCGCCCTCGCTGTTCGCGAAGGCAACCAACGTCCTAGCGATCGCACGCTCCGAAGTCAGGCGCGACTTGAATTCGAGATGTTCGCTCTCGCCGCGAGTGATCCACGCCTCGATGTCTTCCAAATTCGGACGGTTAGACACCAGCGAAAACTAGACCACCGTCAGACGTTGCACGCGTGTGCGATGCAAACGGAGAGACAGGTCGTTTCAGATGGCCACGGTGAGGTTCGCGACGAACCCGGTCTTGACGCTGCCCGTGACGGTCGCGAGCTGGTGGATCGCCCCGTCGTCGCCGAACACCATGTCCTTCGAAAGGGACGTCTGCGCGAGGTTGCGGACGCTCGCCGAGTACCCGCTCGTGGCGTAGACCTTGTCGCAGGTCGACTTCGGCAGCGCGATCTGGGAGGTCTTCACGATCGGGCCGTTCGACGTGGCCTTCGCGACCGACGCGTAGACCTCGAAGTGGATGTGCGGCCAGCGGCCGGAGTAGCAGGCCGGGAAGATCGTCTTGAACCAGGCCGTGCCGCTGTCGTCGGTCTCGACGATGCCGCGCAGGTAGTTCTCGTCCTCCACGCCCGACGAGTACATCGAGTACCGGCCGGAGCGGTCGCAATGCCAGAGGTAGACGGCCGCGCCCACCAACGGCGCGTAGTCCTTCGACGCCTGCGTGATCGTGAGGTTCACCCGCAGCGGCACGCCCTTCGCGAGCGTGCGGCTGCTGCCGAAGCTGCGGCGGATGTCGTGTCGCACGATGCCGGAGTCGTCGAGCACGTCCGGGCCGTTCGACCCGTCGCCCGGGTACGGCCCGGCGGTCTCGGTCGGCACCACGCCGGTCGGGGTCGCGGCGAACGCCGAGACGGGCGCCAGCGACGTCAGGATCGCCGCGGCGCCACCAGCGCCGAACATCCGCAGCGCATCGCGTCGAGACGCCAGCCGGACGAGGTCCTCGTGCAGGCCGTCACCATGCGCCGGCTCGTGGTCGTGGGAGTCGTGGGTCATGAGGCCACCATCCCGGCGGTCACTGGGAGAACGCTGAGCCTGGGCCGTGGATGGCCTGGGACGTCGCGGAGCTCGCCCCGGGCCGTATCCCCGCCGGGCCAGCAGGCCGCTCGCCGCTCACATCGGCGCGGGGTCGCCCGGTCCTTCGGGCAAGTCCTCGCCCGCACCGCGCGTCCGTCGCAGTTTCTTGCTCACGGCGAAGGCACCCAGGCCGAGGCCCGCGGCAGCGACCGCCGGGGCCGCGACGAGCATCGCGGTACCGGCAGCCATGCCGCCGCCGACCGTCGCGCCGATCGCCGCCAGACCAGTCGTGATCCCAGCGGCGCTCAATCCCGCGGTTCCCGTCGCGCTGATCGCCACGACGCCGCCAGCCGTCGCGACCCCGGCACCACCGACCGACGCCCAGCGGCCGTCGCGGCGCGCATCGCGCTCATCCGACGGAAGACTCGCGTCATCTCGCAACGCGTGACGGGTGATCCCGACGCTCAACGTCGCCGGAAGGACTCCGAGCACCGCCGGTCCCATCGCCGCGCCGGCGCCCACGGCGCCGCCGGCGGATGCCAGGCCGGACATGATCCCGGGGCCGCTCACGCCTGCCACCAGACCCATCGATCCGACGATGCCGGTCGACGCAGCGAATGTGCCGCCGGCCACAGCGCCGTGGGCGGTCAGGCTCGTCGCACCGCGCACCTGCTCGCTTGCCTTCCGGCCCGTGCAACACCATGTGGCGAAGTGCTCGCAGTTGTTGATCGCCAGGTGGTAGCCGGTCGCGTCCAGCTGGGACTCGGCCCGCGCGATGGTGACGTCGGCGTCATCCCGCGCGCCGTACCGCCGCACCCGACACTCGCCGCCGGACAGGAACTCCTCGATCGGCGTGCGAGCGATCGCGGCGTGCCGCTTCGAGCCGGGCTCGCCGGTGAAGTGGATGACGGTCCCGTCTCCGGCATCGACACCGTGATGGGTGTAGACGCCTCGCCGACGGACATAGATGTGTTCTCCGCGTGCCATCCAGAGCTCCTCACGTGATCGTCCGACCCACGACCCGACGCACATCGACGCCGAAGAAGCGGTCCTCGAGGGTCGATCGGCGCTCGCCCTGCCCGACTTGACTCTCACCGACCAAGTCCGATCGGCGAAGCCGCGGCCGAGAGGCCCCCGGGAACGACGAAGGCCCGCTTCCGCGGGCCTTCGTGAGGGGTGTTGAGGCTTGGTGCCTCGAGTCGGGGAGACAGGATTTGAACCTGCGACCGCCCGGCCCCCAGCCGGGTGCGCTACCAGACTGCGCCACTCCCCGAGATAGCAAGCGGGCGACGGGACTCGAACCCGCTCCATGAGCTTGGAAGGCTCGTGTGCAACCGTTAACACCTCGCCCGCACGCTGCTTCGCCGATCGTATCGTGCGCGGCTTTCACGCGTCGCTCCGACTTCCCGACGCCACCGGAACGCAACGAGTCTTGCGTGGGTCGAGCGGTCGGAAGCGCGCCGGAAACCGCCGAACGTCTGTGCACGTTCCTCCCACGACGACCGCGGCGACGAGTCGCCGGACGGAGCGACCGGGTACCATGCGCGTGCGGCTGAGCGCCCCCTCTGGGAGATTGGTGTATCGGTAACATAGGGGTCTCCAAAACCTCTGCGCCAGGTTCGATTCCTGGATCTCCCGCTCGAGGTCCGCACCTCACGAGGCAGTCTCATGGCTGAACTCCGCATCCTCTCCTCCGCCGACCTGTACGAGCTGCTGCTCCAGGGCGAAGCGGTCCAGATCCTCGACGTCCGCACGCCGGAGGAGTTTTCCGCCGGCCACATCGACGGGGCCGTGCTGCTCCCCTACGACCAGATCGGTGCGTGGCCCGACGCGCTCGACCCGGCCGTGCCGACGGCGGTGATCTGCAAGGCCGGCGTGCGCGCCGTGCACGCCGCCGCCGTGCTCGACCAGTTCACCGACGGTGAGCTCTACGTGATCGCCCAGGGCGGCGTCCCCGACTTCCCCGAGTTCGGCGGCACGCTCGTCACCGGCTGACGAGGCCCGGACGGCCCGGCCCCAGCGGTCGACCCGCAACGTTGCCGCGCCGCCGTGAACCGGCTCGACCGGGCACGAATGCCCGGAACCGGCGTTCCTCTTCCTGCTCCTGCGTCACGCTGAATTCATGAATGCGACTCGGCGAGCGGGCGGGCTCGACGGTCTCCGCGGCCTTGCCGCGGCGGCGGTCGTCCTCCTGCATGTGTGGATGTTCAGCGGCGCACACCAGGCGTGGCAACCGAAGCTCACCGACCGCGTCGTCGGCTCGCTCGGCCTCGCGCTGATGCTGTTCTTCGTGCTCTCCGGATTCCTCGTCGCGGCGCCATGGATCCGCGCCGGCGCCAGCGATGACGCCCGCACGCCGAGCGTCCGGCTCTACGCCATCCGACGTGCCGCGCGCATCCTTCCCGCCTACTGGGTGTGCCTCGCCGGGTCGTACCTCGTGATGCGCTGGCTCGACCATCCGCTCGCCGTCGACCTCCGCGAACTGCCGACCTTCGCGCTGTTCGCGCAGAACCAGGTGGGCTCGACCGCCGGCCAGCTCAACCCACCGCTGTGGTCGCTCGGGATCGAGGTCGCGTTCTACGTGTTCCTCCCCGTCATCGGGTTCGGACTCACCGCGGCGATGCGCCGCCGGGGCAGCGCCGGCGTGCTGATGATCTCCGCGGCGATGGTCGTCGTGGGCATCGCCTGGGAGGCTGCGGTTTACGCCGACGGCAGCCCGGAGACGCTCGTCAGCTCCCTCCCCACATACCTGCCGATCTTCGCGTGCGGCATCGCGATGGCCGCGATGCTGCAGAACCGCGAGCTCGGCCGCGTGTGGCGCAGCGCGCTGTTCGTCGCCGGTGCGGTCCTCGTCGTCGCCGACGCGTGGTGGCACTCCGCCGACACGGGTGCGGGCGCGCTCGGCCACGTGATCCGCGACCTCCCCGCAGGCGTCGGGTTCGCGATGATCGCCGGCGCGGTCGCCCAGGGACCCGGCTGGCTGCTGGCGTCCAGGCCGCTCCGCGCCCTCGGCGACTGGTCCTACGGCATCTACCTCTGGCACATGCCCGTGCTCTACATCCTCGTCCACCACGACCACTGGCCCGATTCGCCGTGGTCGGCGTTCGCGCTCACGTTCGGGTTCGCCACGATCCTCGGGGCCGCCAGCTACCTGCTCCTCGAACGCCATGTGGTGAAGCTCGGCTCGCGCATCCCGCGCCGCGCCCCCGTGCCGGTCACCGACCCGCTGCCCGCGCTCGCCGGCGCGCACCCACGGGTCGCACAGCTCTCGGCCGCCGCGCATCGCGCCACCCACGCCCCGGTCGCCGGCTCGGGCGTGACCGCCGAGCGGCGCGTGCCGGTCCGCGTGACCGGATAGCGTCGCGCGGGTGAGCGACCCGTCCCCGCCCGTCGTCGATCCGCCCGCCGCCCCGACCCCCGGCACGCGCATGCAGCTGCCGGCCCGGGTCCCGCGGTACTGGCAGCTCAAGGACGGGCTCGTCGTCGCCGGCGCGGTGATCGTGATCGCGGTCGTCGTCGCGGTGATCGGGTCGGTGCCATTCGGATTGTCGGTCGCGCTGATCGCAGCGGTCCTCGCGCTCGGCGCCGCCGACCTGGCGCTCATCGGCCTGCGGTACCGCACGCTCTGGTTCACGATCGGCGACGACCAGATCGACGTCGAGCGGGGCGTCCTCTTCCGCACGCACACCGTCATCCCGATGACACGCGTCCAGCACGTCGAGCTCGAACGCGGCCCGCTCGCCGACCGGTTCCACCTCGCGGAGCTGCACATCCACACGGCGGCGGGAGCGGTGACGATCCCCGCGCTCGACCGGGCCGACGGCGAACACATCCGCCAGCGCATCGCCGACCTCGCCCGGATCGCCGATGACCTCTGACCCGGGAGACGCGGCCCAGGCCAGGGCCGCGGCCGACGACGACATCGACGAGCGTCGCCTCCACCCCGCCTCGCTGGCGATCGAGGCCATCCACCACGCCCGCGGCTTCGCGTTCGGCTTCATCGCGGTCATCGCGAGCCAGGGGCTCGTCCGCGGCGCGCTGATCGTCGCGGCACTGCTGCTGCTGGCGTCGATCCACGCGGTCGTGAACTGGCGGGTGACCCGCTACGCCGTCGTCGACCACACGCTCCGGCTCCGCACCGGCGTCTTCGCGCGCAAGGAGCAGAACGTCCCGGCATCGCGGATCTCGGCGCTCGACACCTCGCGCGGCCTGCTGCAGCGGATCTTCGGCGTCGTCGCGGTGCAGGTCCAGACCGCGGGCGGCAAGCAGAAGGCGGAGCTCGTCCTGCGGGCGGTGAGCCTGCCCGAGGCCGAGCGGCTGCGTCACGCGCTCGGGCACCGCAGCGCGCCGCTCTCGGACCCGGCCGGCGGTCGACCGGCTGCGTCACTCGCCGGCGCCGCGGTCCCGGGCGACCACGCGGTGCCTGCAAACGACGGGGCCGCGCCCGCCGCGACGTTCGTGCATCCAGGGGCCGTCGCCGACGACGCGCCGGTCGTGTTCGCGATGACACCCCGTGAACTCCTCATGGGTGCGCTCACGTCGCCGTCGATCGCCGTCGTCGGCGCGGCGACGGCGGCGCTGTACTCGGTGCTCTCCGACGCCATCCCGGATCGCCTCAAGCACCAGATCTCCGGAGCCGTCGACGACCTCAGCGTGACGACGGCGCTCGAGCTCGCCGCCTTCGCCATCGTGGTCGCGGTGATCGTCTCGGTGGTCGGTACGGTCCTGCTCTACGCGAACTTCCAGATCACCCGCGACGAGCGTCGGCTGCGCATCCGCCGCGGGTTGATCACCGAGCACGTCGGTACCGTCCCGATCGACCGCATCCACGGGCTGCGCATCGTCGAGTCGCCGCTGCGGCAACTGCTCGGGTACGCCTCGATCGAGGTCGAGGTCGCGGGGTACGCGAGGCAGGACGAGGCCACGCGCACGCTCGTGCCGTACGTCCGCCGCAGCGAGGTCCCGGCCCTGATCGAGCGGCTCGTCCCGGACATCACCTGGCCGACGGCACCGCTGCGCCCGGTGCCCCGCCGCGCGCGGCGGCGGTACGTGACCGTGCCGCTGCTCGTGTCGCTCATCCCGGTCGCCGGCATCGTCGCGGCACCGATCGGGGTGGCGCGGGCCGCCGCGATCCTCTTCCCGGGGCTCGCGATCGCCATCGGCGTGTGGCGTGCCCGCGACGCAGGGTGGCTGCTCGACGGCGACGTCCTCGTGCTGCGCTGGCGCTGGTTCGGTCGATCGACGCTCCTCGCGCGGGCGCCGCGGCTTCAGCTCGTCATCGCCCGCGCCACGCCCTGGCAGCGGCGAGCGGCGCTCGCCACCCTCATGGTGCGTCTCTCGAACAAACGCACCGGGCAGGTCCGCCATCTCGATTCCGCCGACGCCACGGGGCTGCTCGGCGTCGCGTCGCGCTGACCGGGAGCGGTTCCGGGCGCGTCGCGCGACGCCGAACAGCGCGCCGCAGAGGGGGTTTCAAGAGGCGAACCTCACCAGGTTCCGCGGGCGCCGCGGGCAGCGTCGCCGGGCCAGGGGGAGCCGCAGCGACGCTGCCCGCGACACGCTCGCGTCGTGCAGACCGAAGCCTGCGTCACGCCAGCGATCGCGGGTGGGCGGATCGGGGGACACCCGCCAACGACCATGGTATTTGCCGAACGGGTGATTGATAA
Source organism: Patulibacter sp. (assembly GCA_031119595.1). Classification (GTDB taxonomy): domain Bacteria; phylum Actinomycetota; class Thermoleophilia; order Solirubrobacterales; family Solirubrobacteraceae; genus JAGIBJ01. The sequence continues at coordinate 6,709 of JAVHXX010000085.1, forward strand.
CCAGTCAAGGCGCACACAAACGAAGTTCGTACGTGTGCGAACAAACTCATCCGCGCCAGGCCCGAAGAGTTTGCGCCGTCGTCGAACAAACCCAGCTGGCGCGATACCGCTCGGAGCGGAGCGGGCGCTCCACGCCCCGGGCGAGGCGGATCCCACCCTGACAGCGTTGGACGCCGCTGCCCGCTTTCCCACCGCGCCGCCGACGACCCTGAAGGATCGGGGAACCCCGCCGAACCGCCTCAGCCGGCGACGCGCGGCGTGTGGTGCCCGGCTTCGAGCCGCGCGGTGATCGCGATGCGGTTCCACCCGTTGATCACGGTGATCGCCCAGATGAGCTGGGCGAGGTCCGCCTCGTCGAACTGCGCTGCCGCCTCGGCGTAGACGGCGTCGGTCACGCCGCCGTCCGCGATGCGCGTCATCGCCTCCGCCAACCCGAGCGCCGCACGTTCGCGAGCCGTGAAGAACGGCGCGTCGTGCCAGGCTGCGAGGGTGTGCAGACGCTGGTCGGTCTCGCCGTAGGCCCGCGCATCGAGCGTGTGCATGTCGAGGCAGTACGCGCAGCCGTTGATCTGCGAGACGCGCGTCTTCACGAGCTCGAGGATGGTGTGCCCCACCCCACCCTCGCTACTGGCCCGCGACAGCTCGAGCATCGCGCGTGACGCGGCCGGCGCGAGGCGCGCGATCGGCAGGCGCGCCTCGACGGCGACGTACGGCTCGGTGGTGGTCGGGTCCTGCGTGGTGGTCGACATGTCCGAAATCGTACGCCTCGACCGGACCGATTCGAAGGACCAGTTCGAGGCGTTCGACCCGGTCCAGTCGGGCCCGGACGCGAGGGCTCACGGCGCGCACGTGGCACGCCCGCCTACCCTGGCGTGGTGCCCGAGCTCGCGCCCTCCGACGTCGACGACCACCCGCTCAAGCGCCTCTGGCGCCGCATGCCGCAGTTCCGCGGCCGGATCGTGCGCGGCACCGCGCTGACCGTCGCCAACAAGCTCTTCGACATCGCCCCCGAACTGCTCATCGGCGTGGCGATCGACGTCGTCGTACGACAGAGCGGCAGCTTCGTGGGGCAGCTGTTCGGGGTGCCGGATCGCGAGCAGCAGCTGCTGATCCTCGCCGCGATCACCGCGGCCGTCTGGATGCTCGAGTCGATCACGGAGTACCTGAGCCAGCGGATCTGGCGGAACCTCTCGCAGGCGATCGAGCACGACCTGCGCCTGGAGGCCTACCGGCACGTGCAGGACCTCGAGCTCGCGTGGTTCGAGGACCGCGCCTCGGGCCGGCTGCTCACGGTGCTCGGCGACGACGTCAACCAGCTCGAACGCTTCCTCGACATCGGCGCCTCGCAGATCATCCTCACGATCACGAACGTCATCGCGGTCGGCGCGGTCTTCGTGGTGATCTCGCCGCTCCTCGCGCTGCTCGCGTTCCTGCCGATCCCGGTGATCGTGATCGGGTCGCTCGTGTTCCAGAAGCGGCTCGAGCCGCGGTACGCGCAGGTGCGTGAGGAAGCCGGTGCGCTCAACGGTCTCATCGGCGGCAACCTCGGCGGCATCGCCACGATCAAGGCGTTCGCCGCGGAGGACGCCGAGGCGACGCGTGTGGAGGCCGCCTCGAACCGCTACGCCGAGGCGAACCAGGCTGCGATCGCGCTCAGCGCCGCCTTCGTGCCGCTGATCCGCATGGCGATCCTCGCCGGCTTCATCGTGACCCTCGTCCTCGGCGGGCACGCCGCCCTGAACGGCACCCTCGAGATCGGCCTCTACTCGGTGCTCGTCTTCATGACCCAGCGCCTCCTGTGGCCCCTCACCGACCTCGGCCAGACGCTCGACCTCTACCAGCGCGGCATGGCGTCGACCCGGCGGATCCTCGACCTCATCGACGCCCCGATCGGCGTCGAGCCCGGCGGGCTCGAGCTGCCCGCTCCGGCGTCCGGCACACGAGGTGGCGAGGTGCGCTTCGAGGGGATCGAGTTCGCCTACCGCGACCAGGACGGCTCGCCCCGCGCGCCCGTGCTGCGCGGTCTCGACCTCGCGATCCCGGCCGGTGAGACGCACGCGATCGTCGGCGCCACCGGTGCGGGCAAGTCGACGGTCCTGAAGCTCCTCCTGCGCCTGTACGACGCCGATGCCGGGGCGCTGACCGTCGACGGGGTCGCCGTGCGCGAGCTGCGGTTCGAGAGCCTGCGCGGCGCGATCGGGTACGTCGGCCAGGACACGTTCCTCTTCGACGGGACCGTGGCCGAGAACCTGCGCTACGGCGCTCCGGACGCGTCGCTCGACCAGCTGCAGCTCGCCGCCGAGCGTGCGGAGGCGCACGACTTCGTCATGGCGCTCCCGCAGGGATACGACACGCCCGTCGGCGAGCGCGGCGTGCGCCTCTCCGGTGGCCAGCGCCAGCGGCTCACGATCGCCCGTGCGCTCGTCCGGGACCCCGCGATCCTGGTGCTCGACGAGGCGACCAGCGCCGTCGACAACGAGACCGAGGCGGCGATCCAACGCTCGCTCGCGCGCGTGAGCCACGAGCGGACCACGATCGTGATCGCGCACCGGCTCTCGACGATCCGCCACGCGGACCGCATCCACGTGATGGACGCAGGCGTGGTGAGCGAGTCGGGAACGCACGACGAACTCCTCGGACGGGGCGGCCGATATGCCGCGCTGTGGGCGGTCCAGACCGGAGCGCTCCCTACGGATCCGGTGACGTCCTGACCCCGTTTCTTGCCAACCTGATGCGAACCTGAATGGCTGCCCGAGAAGTGCGGACAAGGCTGTCCACTGGCCGTATGCTCTCGCGGCCCCCATGCCCGAAATCCAGGCCGCCCCACCCCTCCGCGCCGACGCGCGCCGCAACCGCGACGCCCTGCTGACCGCCGCCCGGTCCGTCTTCGCCGAACTCGGACTCGACGCCCCGCTCGACGCGATCGCCAAGCGCGCCGGCGTCGGCCGCGCGACGCTCTACCGCCGGTTCCCCACGCGCGACGCCCTCATCGCCGCGATCTTCGACGACGACTTCGCGGCCCTCTCCGAGGTCGTCGCCCAGGCCGACGATCCGAGCAACGCCTACTTCGACTTCCTCGAGGCGGCGATGCAGCTCCAGTGCGACAACCTCGGCTTCATCGAGCTGTTCACCCGCGCGCCGAACAACACCGACGTCATGGACCAGATCGACCGTCGCTGGGTCGACGCGATCACGGGTCCGCTCGCCGCCGCGCAGGACGCCGGCCTCGTGCGCTCGGACCTCACCCCCGAGGACACCGGCACGATGCTGCTGATGATCGGCGCCGCCACCGCGAACCTGCGCAACGCGCCGAACGGCGACGTCCGCCGGCGCCGCATGATCGAGCTCGTCTTCGACGGTGCCGATCCGAGCCGCGCGCCGCGGCACCTCCCCGAGAACGACTAGACGGCGCCGCCCGGACGCGCGCTCACGGCGCGCCCCGGTTCAGACCTCTGCGCCCTCGCGCTCCGGTTCCACGACCCGTTCGGGCTGGGGCGTCGTGAAGTCGACGTCCTCTTCGCGCGCGATCCGGAGGGCGTCGCCGAGGCCGCGCTGCGAGACGCGGTCGAGGAGCGGCTGGATCGCCATGCGCACCGGCAGGATCGGGCCGACCCACCGCGGCGCGAACACGCGCCGTGAGCGGCGGGCGATGCCCTGCTCGAGCGCATCGATCCCGACCGACAGCGGTGTGACGCGCGTGAGCGAGCCGTTGGCGCCGAACGCCTCCGCGGCCTTCGTACCGAAGCCACGGCTCGTCATGTCCGTGTCGAGCTCGGCGAAGTAGGCCACGCCGACCTTCGCCCCGGTCGACCGCAGCTCGACCCGCAGGGTGTTGCCGAGCGCTTCGGTGGCCGCCTTCGACGCGCTGTAGGCGCCGAGCAGCGGCGCCTGAAGCGCTGCGGCGAGCGAGGCGACCGCGAGCGCGTAGCCGTTCGCGTGGCTGATGTGCGGACCGGCGGCGCGCAGCGTGAGGTAGGTGCCCATCACGTTCACGCGGAGCGTCTGCTCGAGCACCGCCGGGTCGCCGCCGAGGAGCGGGAACTGCTTCGCGATGCCGGCGTTCGCAACGACCACGTCGAGGCCGCCGAGCTCGGCGACGAGCGCGTCGACCGCCGCCTGGATCTGGTCGGCGTCGGCGACGTCGGCCTCACGCCACGGCGCGCCGCCGCAGCGGGCCGCGACCTCCGCCAGCCGCTCCGGCTCGAGCCCGACGAGCGCGACGCGCGCACCCTGCTCGGTAAGCCGCTCGGCCAGGGCCGCGCCGATGCCGCGTGCCGCCCCGGTGATGAGGACGCGGCGGCCGGCGAGCGATGGAGCGGAGCGGAGCATCAGCCGACCGTACCACTGCGCCCCACGGCGGTTAAAACGCCGTTCTAGAACGATTTCAGGGCAGCGACGTCCGTGCGCTCGTTCCGGCCGCGCAGGACGACCGAGTGCACGATCTCCCAGTGGGCGCGTTCGTCCTCGGCGGCCTGCTCGAACAGCCGCCCGGCGACGGCCACCCGGCCCGGCAGCGGCTTGGCCTGCGCGCCGAGGCGCGCGGCCTCGTTCACCGGGTCGCCCATGACCGTGTACTCGAAGCGTTTGCTCGACCCCATGTTGCCGGCGATCACCTCTCCGCCGGACACGCCGATCGTCGCAGGGGTGTCCGGGGCGCGGCGGTCGAGCTCGGCGGTCAGCTCGCGCGCGGCACGCAGCGCATGCGTGGCGTAGTCGTCGTCGGGGACGGGTGCCCCGACCACGATCAGCGCGCCGTCGCCGGCGAACTGGTTCACGAGGCCGGCGTGGCGTTCGGTCCCCTCGAGGAGCACG
>JAVHXX010000086.1 GCA_031119595.1 Patulibacter sp.
GCCTTGTCGAGGTTGCCGTTGTCGGGCCAGGAGTTGAGCGGGGCGAAGCGCTGCTGACCGGCGCCGGCACCGCCGCGGCCGTCGCTGATCCGGTACGTGCCGGCGGAGTGCCAGGCCATGCGGATCATGAGCGGGCCGTAGTGGCCGAAGTCCGCGGGCCACCAGTCCTGCGAGGTGCGCAGCACCTCGGCGATGTCGGCCTTCACCGCCGCCAGGTCGAGGCTGTTGAACGCGGCGGCGTAGTCGAAGTCCTCACCGAGTGGGTTCGCGACCGCGGGGTTCTTGGCGAGGATCTTCAGGTTCAGGCTCTCCGGCCACCAGGCACGGTTGCCGTCGCCACGGGTCGGATGGGGCAGATGGCCGTGATCGACGGGGCAGCCGGTGGCGGCGTTGTCGTCGTTCATCTCGCCGACGACGGCGTCGGGCAGTTCAGACATGGGGTTCTCCTCCGGAAGGCGGGATCTGGCGGGAAAGACAGGCGGGGCACGTGCCCCAGTAGATGACCTCGGCCTCGTCGATCACGAAGCCGTGGTCGTCGCTGGCGGTGAGGCAGGGCGCGTGGCCGGCGGAACAGTCGACGTCGGCGATGGCGCCGCACGCGCGGCACACCACGTGGTGGTGGTTGTCGGCGACGCGCAGCTCGTACCGCGCGACGGAGCCCTCGGGCTGGATGCGTCGCACGAGACCCGCGCCGTGCAGTGCGCTGAGGACGTCGTAGACGGCCTGGTTCGACACGCCGCCGAGGTCGTCGCGCACGTGGTCGATGATGGCGGTCGTCTCCACGTGCGGGTGGCCGTGGAGCACCGAGAGGACGGCGAGCCGCGGGCGCGTGACGCGGAGCGCCGCGCCCGTGAGCATCGTCTCGAACTTCGGGTCGGTCGGCACCGCGGCGATTGTGGCAGACAAACTGGACTGACTCCAGAAAGCCGGCCCGGACGGTGGCTTCGTCCCCGGAGTTTGCGGGTCTTGCGACACCCGACGGCCCCGCACGGGGCCCGTCGCCGAACGGGCCAGGTTCGCCGTCGTGTGATGGAGCGCGCACCGGGCCGGGCTAGCGTCGGAGCGGCCAGGCACCCGACCGCCGGATCCCCCATGACCGCCACCGCCTCCAGCCCCTCCGCCCACGAGTCGCCGTCTGCGCCGTCGCTCGATCCGGCCGCGCCGCCGTCGCTGTTCGCGCCGCTGCAACTCCGTGACCTCACGCTGCGCAACCGCATCGCCGTCGCCCCGATGTGCCAGTACTCGGCGACCGACGGCCTCGCCACCGACTGGCACCTCGTGCACCTCGGCTCGCGGGCCGTGGGTGGCGCCGGGCTCGTGATCGCCGAGGCGACCGCGGTGTCGCCGGAGGGGCGCATCACGGCCGGCGACCTCGGGCTCTGGACCGACGAGCAGATCGCCCCGCTGCGCCGCATCACCGACTTCATCCACGAGCAGGGCGCGGCCACCGGCATCCAGCTCGCCCACGCCGGCCGGAAGGCGTCGACGCACCTGCCCTGGGCCGAAACCCACGGTGAGGTGCCCCTCGCGGACGGCGGCTGGGTCACGGTGGCGCCGAGCCCCGAGCCGTTCGCCGCGGACTACCCGCAGCCCGTCGAGCTCGGCCCCGACGGCCTGCGCAAGGTCGTCGACGACTTCCGCGCCGCGGCGGCCCGCGCCGACCGGGCGGGCTTCGACGTCGTCGAGGTCCACGCGGCCCACGGCTACCTGCTGCACGAGTTCCTCTCGCCGGTGTCGAACCACCGCTCCGACGCGTACGGCGGGACGCCCGAGGGGCGGGCGCGGCTCCTCCTGGAGGTGGTCGGTGCGATCCGTGAGGTGTGGCCTGCCGGCAAGCCGGTCTTCGTGCGCGTCTCCGCGTCCGACTGGGTCGACGGTGGGCTCACGTCCGAGGATTTCGTGCCGCTCGTGCCGCAGCTCCGCGCGCTCGGCGTCGACCTCGTCGACGTGAGCAGCGGCGGCAACGTCGCCACCGCGCAGATCCCGGTCGGCGCCGGATACCAGGTGCCGTTCGCGGCGCAGCTCCGCGACGCGGGTCTGCCGACGGGCGCCGTCGGGCTGATCACCGCACCGGCCCAGGCCGACCACGTCATCAGGACCGGTCAGGCCGACCTCGTGCTCCTCGCCCGCGAGCTGCTCCGCGACCCCTACTGGCCGCTGCTCGCGGCGCGGGAACTCCGCGCTGCGGGGCCCGTGCCGGTGCAGTACGGCCGCGCCTGGTAGGCGCGGTCAGCGGCCGGCGTAGCCGAGCATCGACGCGATCGCGTCCATCGCGAGGGCCCGCGTGCGCTCGTGGTCGGGGCCGTCGGCGCGGACGATCAGCGCGGCCGCGATGCCGTCGATCATGGCGACCGTGGCGATGGCCGCCTCGCGGGGCGTGGCGCAGATCGCCCCGGTGAACTCACCCGCCGCCGCGCCGAGGGTGATGAGCTCGGCGACGTAGTCCCACCACTGCTCGTAGATCACGCCGGCCTTCGCGCCGACGTCGGCGTCGCGGCCGGCGAGCCGCCAGAACTCGAGCCAGAGGAGCCAGGAGTCGGGTTCGTCGGGCGGATGCACGGCACCGGCGACGAACTCGCTCAGCCGTTCCCAGGGCGTGAGGGTGGTGTCGGTGGAGAGGTCGCGGAGGATCGCGATCTCGCTCGCGGCGGTGCGCTGGACGGACTCCAGGAGCATCGCCTGCAACGACCCGAAGGCGTGCTGGAGGGTGGTGACCGGCACGCCGGAGGCCTCGGCGACGTCGGAGTAGCGGGTGCGATCGAACCCGCGCGCCGCGATGACGTCGCGGGCAGCTTTCAGGGCGGCGTCGCGGTCGAGGGTGGAGGGGCGGCCGAGCCGTCCGCGGGGGCGCCCGCGCGGGGTCGCCTCGTCCGGTCCGGTTGCCTCGTCCACGGGGCCATCGTCGCACTCCGCAGGCCTCCGGGGAACCGTCTCCGGTCCCGATCCTGCATCTGGACACACCACCGTGCGCAAGTCACAGAGTCCAGCGAATTCCTTCGATGCCCCGAGACTTCGGGCGGAACCCGACTTCCGGCGGAACACCGTTCAGAAACTGGTACCGCCTCATACCACTAAACGCTCAACAAGAAAGTGGTGCGAACCGATCTTCCGGGCAATGACGGCTCTCGTCTCCACCGTGCGCGCGTGGCTCCCCCGCGGCCACCGCCTTCCGCCCGAGCAGTGGGTGGGTCGCCATCGTGCGATCACGACGGTCGTCTGGCTGCACGTTCCGGCGTTCCTCATCTGGGGGTTGCTCAAGGGCTTCCCGGTGCCGCACGCCATCGCCGACATCGTCCCGATCGTCGTCCCGGCGTTCTTCGCCAGCGTCCGCGACCTCGGCCGCCGCGCGCGTGAAGCGTTCGCCGCGATCGCCCTGCTCTCCGCGTCCGCGATCCTGGTCCACCTGATGGACGGTGCGATCGAAGCGCACTTCCACTTCTTCCTCGCCGTCTCGCTGCTCGCGCTCTACGAGGAGTGGTTCCCCTACCTGCTCGCGTTCGCGTTCGTGCTCGTGCACCACGCCGCGATGAGCGCGCTCTCCCCGCACATGGTCTTCTCGGAGGCGACCGACAAGGCGCACCCGTGGCGCTGGTCGCTCGTCCACGCGGCATTCATCGCCGCGCAGGGCGTGATCTGTCTCGTCGGCTGGAAGGTCAACGAGGACGCCCGTGCCGACGCCATGGAGAGTCAGCAGCGCTTCGGCAGCGCGTTCAACGACGCCCCGATCGGCATGGCGCTCGTCGACCTCGACGGCACGGTGCTGCAGGCCAACTGCGAACTCCTCAGCCGCTGGGAGGCCGCGCAGGCCGGCCGGCCGCTCGTCGGGTCGCGGCTGTCGTCGCTCGTGCTCGACCACGACCTCGACGGCACGGCGTTCCCCGGCGACGAGGCCGAGCTCCGCCACGCCGACGGCACCGGGTGGGGCCACTGGCGCCACGCGCCGACCGTCGACGCGGACGGCCGCCAGACCGGCTGGATCAGCCACGTCATCGACGTCACCACCCGCAAGCGGCTCGAGTCCGACCTCTCCTGGCAGGCCCACCACGACCCGCTCACCGGTCTCCCGAACCGCACGCTCTTCATGCGCGAGCTCGAGGCGGCCGTCGGCCGCGACGAGGGCGCCGCCGTGTTCTTCGTCGATCTCGACGACTTCAAGCTCATCAACGACTCGCTCGGCCATGCCGCAGGCGACGAGCTCCTCCGCGCGATCGGCGGCCGGCTCACCGCCGCGCTGCGCCCCGCGGACGTGGTCGCGCGCTTCGGCGGCGACGAGTTCGTGGTGCTCGCCACCGACATCGAGAGCGAGGGCGCGGCGACCCGCGTCGCCGCCCGCGTGGCCGACGCCCTCAACGAGCCCGTGATGCTCTCCGGCCAGGACCGGTACGTCGCCGGCTCGATCGGCGTGCGCGTCCGCGCCGCCGGCTCCGGGCTCGACGCGGACGCGGTCATCCGCGACGCTGATACGGCGATGTACCGCGCGAAGGCGTTCGGCAAGGGCCGCTGCGAGATCTTCGACGCCTCGATCCGCGACGAGGCGGTCGTCGCCCTCGAGCTCGAGAGCTCACTGCGCACCGTCCTCGACCGCGACGAGCTGCACCTCGTGTACCAGCCGCTCATCGATCTGCCGACGGGCGCGCTGATCGGCGTCGAGGCGCTCCTGCGCTGGAACCACCCGACGATCGGCTTCGTGCCGCCGCTCGACTTCATCCCGCTCGCCGAGCGCAACGGCACCATCGTCGAGATCGGCGCCTGGGTCCTGGACGAGGCGTGCCGTCAGCTGAAGGCGTGGAACCCGCCGGCCGGGTTCAAGGTCTCCGTGAACGTCTCGAGCATGCAGCTCGAGCGCCCGAACTTCCCGGACACCGTCCGCAGGATCCTCGCCGAGCACGACGTCGACCCGTCGTCGGTGTGCCTCGAGGTGACGGAGACGGCGATCCTCGGCGACGCCGAGACGACGACGCGCACGCTCGCGGAGCTCACCGAGATCGGGGTCGGCCTCGCGGTCGACGACTTCGGCGTCGGCTACGCCTCGCTCCTGCATCTCCGCCAGCTCCTGCCGGTCCACACGCTGAAGATCGACAAGTCCTTCGTCGACGGCGTCCTCGAGGGCGTCGAGGACGCGGCGATCGTCGAAGGCGTGATCCGCCTCGCGCACTCGCTCGGTCTGGATGTCGTCGCCGAGGGCGTCGAGCACGCCGAGCAGGCCGACCAGCTCCTCGACTGGGGCTGCGAGGTCGGTCAGGGCTACCACTTCGACCGACCGCTGCCCGCCGGCGAGATCACCGAGCGCCTGGTCGCGGGGCCCGGCGCGGTCGACGTCCGCCGCGCGGCCTGACCGCAGCGCTACCCGGCGCGCGCCGGGAGGACACGATCTTCGCGCGGTGGTCGGCTCCGCGTGCGGCGAACCGGAGGCCGCCCCGGCGCGAGCCGGGGCGACCTCCGTGGGTTCCGCGGGGCGCAGAGCATCCCCCAACACTCTGTGGCGCGCGAGCCGCGGAACGCAGGTGAGACCGGGCGCGGGGCCCGGTGCCCGTGCTGACCGTACCAGTTTGGCGTATGGCCATACGGGAACTTGCCGACTCCGTTGCGTATCCATCGCACATCCGTCGGCCGGACGGATGCTTCGCGGCCGTCGGTGGAGCGCTGCCAGCGCTCTCGATGGTCCGTCGGCACCTCGGCCGCCGGGTCAGGGTGCGAGCAGCTTGCGGGCGCCGAGGAGCGTGATCCGCCGGGCCTCGGCGGGATCGGGGTCGGTGGCGCGTAGGACCATCGCGACGGCGCTGCCGTCGAGCAGGGCGACCACGCCGACGGCGAGGTCGCGGGCCGGGAAGGCGTCGGTGAACTCGCCGGTCCGCTGGCCGTGCTCCACGATCGACTCGGCGGTGTCCCACCAGCGCGTGTAGGCGCGGGCGGTGTGCGAGGCGAGGGTCGTGTCACGTGCGGCCGCGCGCCACAGCTCCAGCCACACGAGCCAGGCGTCCATGTCCTCGCGGGTGCCCGTCCCCATGCCGCCGTCGACCAGGGCCTCGAGACGCTCGACCGGCGTGGCGTCGTCGGGGCCGGGGACGTCCGTGAGGATCGCGTCGTCGCGGGCGCTTGCGTAGTCGACGGCCTGATTGAGCAGCGCGTCGAGCGTGCCGAAGGCGTTCTGGAGCGTGCTCACCGGCGTGCCGCTCTCGCGCGCGATGTCGGTGTAGCGGGCCCGATCCAGGCCGCGGGCGGCGATCACGCGCCACGCGGCGCCGAGCGTGGATTCCCGATCGAGGGTGGAGGGTCGGCCACGTCCTCGGCCGCGGCGGGCCGGCTCCGGGGGCTGGGCGTCGGGGGTCACGCGCTCCATTCAACCGTAAAAAGGGTGGCTGGCAAGCCGACAGAGTTGCTGAGCGTTTACCCGCGCCAGAAGTGGACATGCGCGGCTTCGCGTCAGGACCGGACCGCAAAAGCCCCACGATTGGGCGAGCCCACGAAAACAGCGGTCCGCAGACACGAAATCGGTGTGACGGCTGTCCTACACTTCGTCGTTCCCCCCCGAACTCCACCGGGGGAGGCCTTCCATGAACATCCTGGGTGAACTCCGCATCCCTCTCGAGCTCGGCTCGCTCGTCCGTTCGGACATCTGGCGCGGCGTCGGGTCCGCACGCGGCGGCCAGCAGATCGTGCTCACGATCCCCGGGCTGCTCGTCGGCGACGAGACCCTGCGACCCATGCGCGGATGGCTGGCCCGGATGGGGTACCACCCGCTCCCGGCCGGGATCCGCTCCAACGTCCAGTGCTCCGAGCGCATCCTCGAGAGCCTGGAGGCCAAGCTCGAACGCGCGGTCGAGGTCGACGGACGCCGGGCTCACGTCGTCGGGCAGTCGCGCGGCGGGATGCTCGCCCACGTGCTCACCGTGCGGCGGCCGGATCTCGTCGCGTCGGTCACCACGCTCGGGAGCCCGCTGCAGGGCACCATCCAGGACTTCCATCCGCTGCTGCGCCGCAACCTCACCTGGCTCAGCCGCCTCGGCGACGTCCGCTCCGGCCTCATCGCGACGAGCTGCTGGGTCGGCGCACCGGGGCATCCCGTCCCGGACACCCACGAGGCCCACGAGCACCCGGACATGCTCGACCACCCCGAGCGAGTGCACACCTGCTGCGAGAACTTCTGGCCCGACCTGGCGAAGCCGGTCCCGAGCGGCGTGCGCGCCGTCGCCGTGTTCTCCCGCACCGACGGGCTGCTGCGGGCCGGCTCGTGCGTGGCTCCGTCGTATACGCCCGTCGAGGTGAAGGCCAGCCACCTTGGCATGGCCACGAGCAGCGCCACCTACCTCGCGGTCGCCGAGAACCTCGCCGCGTCGGCGAAGGCCGAGGCGCGCACGCCGCGCCGCCCGGCGCCGAAGCTCATCGAGCGTCGTCGCCGCGGTCCGTCGCCGCGCCATTCGCGCACCCTCGATCGCCGCGGCTGACCGTGCGATGGGCGCCTGATCGGCGGGTGATCGGCACCCGCCCTCAGGCCCGCCTGATGCCTGCCGATGAAGAGGTCACGTGACCGACGCCGCCTCGACCTTCGATTCGCTCTACGCCGGGTTCTCGCTCTGGTTCGACAACGTCCACGGCAAGCTCGTCGACGCGCAGATCGCCCTCGCGTCGGGGACCGTGCCGGGGCCGACGCCGACCGATCGGATCCACGACTTCTTCGACCAGTGGAGCACGACCTTCCAGGTCATCTTCCTGGTGATCCTCGTCTTCCTCATCTGGCGGACGACCAAGCTCATGCCGCGCACCGCGCCGGACAAGCTCGCGCCGTCCGCGAAGCAGTCGGTCAAGTGGGACGAGATCGCCGGCGCCGACGACGCCAAGGAAGAACTCATGGAGGTCGTCGACTTCCTCCGCGACCCGCGCCGCTACAACAAGCTCGGCGCCGACCTGCCGCGCGGCGTGCTGCTGCACGGTCCGCCCGGCACCGGCAAGACGCTCCTCGCGAAGGCCGTCGCCCACGAGTCCGGTGCCACCTTCTTCTCGCAGTCGGCGTCGTCGTTCGTGGAGATGTTCGCCGGCCTCGGCGCCGCGCGCATCCGTCGCCTCTTCGCGGAGGCGCGCAAGAACGCGCCGGCCATCATCTTCATCGACGAGATCGACGCCGTCGGCGGTCACCGCGGCGGGGCCCAGGGCAATCCCGAGCGTGAGCAGACGCTCAACCAGCTCCTCGTCGAGATGGACGGCTTCCAGGCCACCGCCGACGTCGTCGTGATGGCGGCCTCGAACCTCCTCGAATCCCTTGACGCCGCACTGCTGCGGCCCGGCCGCTTCGACCGTCAGGTCTTCGTCGCCCCGCCGGATGTCGCCGGGCGCACCGCGATCCTCGGCGTGCACACCCGCGACAAGCCGCTCGGCGTCACCGTCGACCTCGACGAGATCGCCGGCCAGACCAGCGGCCTCACCGGTGCCGACCTGGCGAACCTCGCGAACGAGGCGGCCATCTCCACGGCCCGCCGCAAGGGCGACAAGCTCGAACAGAGCGACTTCAACCGCGCCCTCGAGCGCGTGATCGCCGGCGTGCAGTCCAAGCGCGTGCTCCAGCCGGACGAGAAGCGCATCGTCGCCTACCACGAGGCCGGCCATGCGCTCTGCGGCGAGATGCTGCCGAGCGTCAACCGCGTGCACAAGATCTCGATCGTCCCGCGCGGCCAGGCCCTGGGCTACACACTCAACCTCCCCGAGGAGGACCGCTACCTGAAGAGCCGCGACGAGCTCGTCGACTACATGACCGTGCTGCTCGGCGGCCGCGTCGCGGAGCAGGTCGTGTTCGGGTCGGTCACGACCGGCGCCCAGGACGACCTCAAGCGCGTCGCCACGATCACGCACGCGATGATCTACGAGTACGCGATGGGCACCGCGGAGACCGCGCAGCGCGCCGCCGACGACTCCCACCTCGTCAGCGACTCGACCCGCCGCGTCCGCGACGAGGAGCGCCGCGAACTCGCCTTCGAGGCCCGCCGCGCCGCGTGGTCGATCATCACCGAACACCGCGCCCAGCTCGACGAACTCGCCGCCGAACTCCTCAAACACGAGGTCCTCGAGCGCCGCCAGATCGAACGCATCATGGCCGACACGCCGCCGCTGCCCGGTGGGCGTCCGAGCTTCGACCACGGCTTCGCGACCGCGAGCCTGATGGAAGCCGTCGACCTCAAGGCGATCGACCAGAGCATCCGCCCGCCCGCCGCCGAGTAGTCGCCCGCGGTGGACGCCCGTCCACCGCGCCCCCAGCCGGACTGCGCGAACCGCTGCGGGCCCGCTACCCTTCACCGTTCACCGCGCCCAGTGGCTATCCAGTCCGCCGGGCGTGAGCACGAGTCGTGATCGCTCACCCATGGTCGGTGAGCACTGATAGTCCCCGCCGTCCGCCCTGCGGATCCGGTCGTGGACGAGGAGTATGTATGGGCCGCTACACCGGACCAGTTGAAAAGCTCGAGCGGCGCGAAGGCGTCGATCTCGGCCTGAAGGGCGCGCGTCGCCTCGCACGCAAGACCGCCCTCGAGCGCCGCGGTGCCGTTCCGCCGGGCCAGCACGGCATGCGTCGCCGCACGAAGACCTCGGTCTACGCCGTGCAGCTCCGCGAGGCCCAGAAGCTCAAGATCGCCTACGGCGTCCGTGAGAAGCAGTTCCGCCGCTACATCGCCGCCGCCATGGGCCGCCGCGACGTGACCGCCGGTGAGGCGCTCCTCCAGATGCTCGAGCTCCGCCTCGACAACGTCGTCTTCCGCCTCGGCCTCGCCTCCACGCGCGCCCAGGCCCGTCAGCTCGTCGGCCACGGCCACGTCCAGCTCGACGGCAAGCGCGCGACCATCGCCTCGATGCGCGTGAAGTCCGGCCAGGTCATCGCGATCCGCCCGGGCGCCCCGGTCGAGGACATCTCTCGCCAGGCTGCCGCCGAAGTCGGCCGCGTGCCGGCATGGCTCCTCGCCGACCACGACGGTCTCTCCGGCACCGTGCTCCGCGTCCCGGTCCGCTCCGAGATCGCCATCCCGGTCACGGAACAGCTCGTGATCGAGAAGTACTCCCGCTAGGGAGTACACCCGCCGGCTCGCGCCGGCGACCGTTCTTCGGCCAGCGCCGTCGTCCCGGAAGGGGCGGCGACGTTCGTCGTTTCCGGGGTCGGACGGCGGTTCGCCTTGACAGCGCGGACGCGCCGTATCACCGTTCGGCGCGTGTCCACCCTGTTCCGTCGCCCGCTCCGGGCCCTCGCCCTCGCCGTCAGCCTGTTCGCGGTGCACACGTCGGTGGCGCACGCCGACATCGCCTTCACGCGCAGCGATGTCCCAAATGCGAACGGCGTCACCTCGGTCGCGCTCGGCGACCTCGACGGGAAGAACGGCCCGGACCTCGTCACGGTCGAGTCGGGCGGCCTCGTGGTCCGGCTGAACAACGGCAACGGGACGTTCGGTGCGCCGTCGACGATCCCAACCACGAACGGGAACTCGTCGTGCGTGCCCTACCAGGTGCAGATCGCCGACGTGGTCGGTGGCCTCGCGAATCTCGGCGGCGACGGCGCGAACGACCTGGTCCTCGCGTGCTACAGCGGCGTGTACAAGGGTACGTCCGCCGGTGGCGTGCTCGCGCGGATCCCCGGGACCGGCCAGGGCACCTTCGGCGACATCCTCGTCAGCGGCATCGGCACCGCGAGTTCGCCGCTCATGGGTGAGTCACGATTCGCGCTCGCCGAGTGGCGTGAGAGCGGCCCGCCCGTCGTCGTCTTCCCGATGGAGGGCTACGACTACAGCTCCGGCACGTTCCACGTCTTCTGCTGGAGCTACGACTGGGTGAAGACGGACTGCTCGAACACCCGCATGGCCCGGCTGAGCCCGATCGTCGCCGGCGAAGCCGACGGCGGCGACTTCGACGAGGTGCTCACGATGAGCACCGCCGGTGAACTCCAGACCTTCGGCATCGACACCGGCGCCGTCGGTCCGCCTCGTCTGCAGTCCTGGGGCACCGTCTCGAGCGGCGTCGGCACGCGGTGGTCGACGATCATGGTCGGCGACCTCCAGCACGACGGCCGCCCGGACGTCGTCACCACGTCGAGCAGTGTCTCCGACGGCTTCGTGAACACGATCCTCGGCGTGCCCGGCATGCTCTCCTACTCGGCGAACCCGTACACGTCGACGGCGCGGCTGGTCGGCGGCGCCCTGCTCGACGCCGACGGCGACGGCGTCCTCGACTTCGTCGGCGCGCTCAACAACGGCACCGTGATCGTGCAGCGCGGGACGACCGCCGGATCGCTGTTCGCGCCGGACACCGTGCCCGGCACGGGCTTCCCCGGTGACCCGAACTCCGGCGTCGCGCCGACCGCGAGCGCCGACCTCGACGGCAACGGCACGACCGATTTCGTCGCCGCGACCCCGGGTGCCTCGACGATCGAGGTGCTCCTCAACGGCGCCCTCGGGAACGGCGGCAACGGCGCCGGCGCCTGCGGCGCCCGCCCCG
>JAVHXX010000087.1 GCA_031119595.1 Patulibacter sp.
CTCGAGGCCCAGACCGACGCCACCGACCTCGGCCGGCTGATGTTCCTCTGGGAGTTCGCGACCGCCATCGCCGGCTGGGTGCTCGGGATCAACCCGTTCGACCAGCCCAACGTGCAGGAGGCCAAGGACGCGACCAAGGAGGTCCTCGCCGGCGCCGCCTCGAGCATCACGCTGCCGCACGCCTCCCCGAAGGACGCCATCGCGACGCTGTTCGACGGTCTCGAGGTTCCCGGGTACGTGGCGATCCTCGGCTACCTCGCACCGAGCCCGTCGGTCGATCAGGCGGCGCAGCGGCTGCAGGGTGCGATCCGGGACGCCACCGGCGTGGCGACCACCTACGGCTACGGCCCGCGGTACCTGCACTCCACCGGTCAGCTCCACAAGGGCGGCCCCGACGGCGGCCGGTTCCTGCTCGTCGTCGACGACGCCACCCCGGACGTCGCGATCCCCGGCGCCGACTACGGCTTCCGCACGTTCGCGCATGCCCAGGCCCTCGGCGACCTGCGCACCCTCGAGAAGCACGGCCGCAAGGCCGTGCTCGTCACCACGGACGGCGCCCCCGCCGAAGTCCTCCACGACCTCAGCGACCGCGCCGCCCACGGCGCCCACTGAGTCACCGCAGCCGGGGTGCGGCGTGCACCCCGGCGCAGGCTTCAGGCGCCGAGCGCGGCTTCGCGGCTGCGGCGGCGCCGCGCGCGGTAGACCGGCCACGCGAGCAGTGCGAGCACCGCGAACGGCAGGGCCGCCCCCGCGAACACGATCAGGCCGCCGATGACGGTGCTGAGGATGTAGCCGGCGTCGCGGGCCGCGTCGCCGATCGACCAGGACCCGTCATCGTCGATCGCCGCAGCCGCCCCGGAGGACGGGGCCGAGAGGGACAGCGTGATGGTCGTGAGGTCGGCGCGGCGGCTCAGTGCGGCGAGCTGGCGCCCCAGCGACGCGCGGGTCGTGCGGTTGTCGGCGATGCGCGTCTTGAGCGACGCGATCTCTCCGGCGGTCGTCGCCTTGCCCAGGGCTCGCAGGAGCGCGGCGCGCACCGCGGTCGCGTCCTTCAGGCGCTGCTGCACCGAGTCGAACGAGCTCGTGATGTCCGTCGAGTCCTGGTTCTGGTGGATGACCGTGCCGAGGGCCGAGAGTGAGCCGACCGCCTGGTCGAGTTTCGCCGTCGCGACGCGGAGCGTGAAGCTCGCGACGCCCGCGCCGCGCGTCTCCTGGGACGACTGCGACGTCGCGACGTAGCCACCGTCGGTGCGGGCGATCTGCCCGACACGCGTGACGGCGTCGCCGAGCTTCCCGGACTTCACGCGGATCGCGAGGTCGACGGAACGCTCGACCTTGCGGGCGGCGGCGTCGGTGGCCGAGCCGCTCGACGGCGCGCTCGTGGCTGCTTGGTCGGTGGTGCGCGCCGCCCCACGCTCGGATGACATGCGCTCGACGGGCGCGGGCTCCCCGGCAGTCGCCGCGGACGTAGACGCGTCCGCCTCCGACGAGCCGCTCGGCGCACCGGAGGCGGCCGTGTCCGTCCCCGATGCCGAGACGCGCGGCGAACCGTCGAGCGTCAGCGACTGCTTCGGAGGCGAGGACAGGACGAACGTGATGACGACGGCGGTCGCGAGTCCCGCGACGGCGATGCCCGATCCCCTCAGCCAGATGCGGCGGCGGTCGCCCGGGGTCGAGCGACGCGGACCTCTCCGCCCTGGAAATCCTTCCGCCACCTCATGCCGCAGCCGCTTGCGCAGGTCGCCTGGCATCTCTGGGGCCTGGGCCTGCACGTCACGGACGAGCTGGGCGAGGGCGTCGTCCTCGATGGTCTCGCCGGCGAGGGCGGCGTCGAGCGCTGCGAGTTCGGCGGCGATCGCCGGGTCGAGCGGGGCCTCGTCGAGCGCGCCCGCATGGGTCGAACGTGAGCGGATCATGAGCAGGCCTCCCGGAGGGCGCTGAGGGCTCGGTGCACGCGCGTGCCCGCGTTGGACTCGGAGATCCCGAGCGTGGTGGCGATCTCCGCGTTGGAGAGCCCGGCGTAGAACTTGAGCGCGATGAGGTCGCGATCGCGCGGCGAGAGCGAGGCGATCGCCGTCCGGACCTGGTCGGCACGGTCGGCGGCCGGGTCGTCGTGGCCGTCGGCGGTCGCACGGGCTCCTCCGGCCGCCACGGCCGAGCCTCCCGCGAGCACGATCGACCCGCGCTCGCCGGCATCGGCGATCGGGGTCGCCGAGCGCTTGCGCCGACGGAGCTCGTCGAGGCTCGCGTTGCGGGCGATGGTGAAGAGCCACTGCCGCGGCGACCCGCGGCGCGGATCGAACGAACGCCGCTTGCGGTACGCCCGCTCGAAGGCGATCGCGGTCACGTCCTCGGCGGTCGCCGCATCGCCCACGAGCGACGCCACGTACGCGTAGACGTCGCCGCAGGCCGTGCGGTAGAGCGCATCGAACTCCAGTCGTGGTGGTCGCGCGGTCGCCATCGTCGCGCTGAGAGTCTCGCTCATGCTCCTACTACGACGGGGCGGCACCATCCATCACACGGATCTCCACGACTCGCCGGGCGCCGCATCCGACCGGGACCGGCCGGCTGTGAGTGCCGTCGTGGTCGCCGAAGTCTTTGCGACCGTCAGCGCTTGGCGAGGGCGTCGCGGATCTCGATGAGGAGCTCCTGGTCCTTGGTCAGCGTGGCGGCGGCTTCCTCCTTCGGCTTGTTGAACCGCTCCAGGGCCTTGTTCATGGGGACGATCACGACGAAGTACACGACGGCCGCGACGATGATGAAGTTGAGGACGGCGGTGATCACGCTGCCGTAGTAGATGGCCGTGCCCGGGTCCTTGGGCGTGCCGTCGCCACCGATCACCCACTTGGTGTCGTTGAAGTCCGGGACCCCGCCGACGAGGGCGATGATCTGCGTGATGACGCCCTTGTTGAGCGTGGTCACGACCTGCGTGAACGCGGCGCCGATGACCACCGCCACGGCCAGGTCGACGACGTTGCCCCGGAGGAGGAAATCGCGGAATCCCTTGAGCATTGAACGGCTCCTTGTGCCGGTCCTGGCCGCGGCGCCACCCGCCGGGCCGTTGGTGGTAACCGTATGGACCGCGACGGTGAACCGCGATGCTTTTTCACGCGACCATCGTTGTTGTCACCCCGACGGACGACGCACGCCGGGATTCGTTCACGGAACCGTGATGTCCGGGCGCGCAGACCGACTAGCTTCGTGAGCAGTGAAGCCGACGGTCCAGCACACCACCGAACGGACCACGGCCGCGGACGCGATCGACCGGTTCGTCCGGACCCGTCAGCGGACCTTCGCCGCGCTCGGTCAGGTGTCGGATGCCGACCTCGAGCGGGTCCACAGCCCGCTGCTCTCGCCGATCGTCTGGGACCTCGCCCACATCGGTGCCTTCGCCGATCTCTGGCTCGCCGAGGTGCTCGGCCGCCCGCTGCTGCGCGAGGACCTCGCCGTCACCTACGACGCCGGCGAGACGCCCCGCGCCGGCCGTGGAGCCCTCGAACTCCTCGACCACGCCGGTGCCCGCGACTACCTCGCGCGGGTCGACGACGCCCTCTTCGCCGCCCTCCACACCCTCGATTTCTCGCCCGACGCCAAGGACCCGCTCCTGCGTAACGGGTTCCTCATCGACCTGCTCGTCGAGCACGAGGAACAGCACCGCGAGACGATCCTCCAGACCCTCCACCTCGCCGAGCCCGGGGTGCACGTCGCCGGGCCGCCCGCCGCCTGGGCCGGCACCACGCCGCCGGGGCCGCTCATGGTCGACGTCCCCACGGGGCAGCCGCAGCTCGGCGCGCACCGCGGCTTCGCCTACGACAACGAGCAGCCGCGGTATGTCGCGGCCGTCCCCGGCTTCCGCATCGACCGCACCCCGGTCACCGTCGGCGCCTACCGCGAATTCATCGACGACGGCGGCTACCGCGACGCCCGGCACTGGTCACCCGAGGGCTGGGCCTGGCGGCAGCAGGAGGGCGCCGAGCGCCCGCTCTACTGGCAGGCCGACGGCACCATCCGCCGGTTCGACCGGATCGAGGCCCCGACGGCCGACGCCCCCGTGATGAACGTGTCCTGGTTCGAGGCCGACGCGTACGCCCGCTGGCGCGGCGTGCGCCTGCCCACCGAGATCGAGTGGGAGACCGCCGCCCGCCTCGACGCCACCACCGGCATCACCCGCACCCAGCCGTGGGGCGAGGACCCGGTGTCGCGGGCCCGGGCGAACATCGACGGCGAGGCGCTCGGCGCGCTCCCGCCCTCTGCCGCAGGCGCGGCGCCGTGCGGAGCCCTCGGCATGATCGGCGACGTGTGGGAGTGGACCTCCTCCCCGCTCCAGGCCTATCCCGGCTTCAGGGCCTTCCCGTACCCCGAGTACTCCGAGATCTTCTTCGACGGGCCGTACCGCGTGCTGCGCGGCGGCTCCTGGGCGACGGCGGCATGCTGTGCCCGCTCCACCTTCCGCAACTGGGACCACCCGCAGCGCCGG
Organism: Patulibacter sp.; assembly: GCA_031119595.1. Classification (GTDB taxonomy): domain Bacteria; phylum Actinomycetota; class Thermoleophilia; order Solirubrobacterales; family Solirubrobacteraceae; genus JAGIBJ01. Next base: position 4,478 of record JAVHXX010000087.1, read on the forward strand.
CAGATCTTCGCCGGATTCCGCTGCGCGGCGGATCTCTGACGCGCCCCCGTGCGTAGACCGTTTGCAAGCCGGTCCGTCGCACCCGTTCCACCCATCCCCCGGACCCCACCCACACGCCCGATCGACCACACCGTCAGTCGCCACCCCGCACATCCATGAGGACGACGCCATGCCCACCACGCACGCCGAGGACCGCGCGGTCCTCTCCGACCACGGTCTCGCGCTCGACGCCGGCACCCCGGAGACGTGGACGGCCCTCGCCGCCGACGTCCTCCGCGGCCTGACCGCCGAGGAGAAGCATCTCCCGCCGAAGTGGTTCTACGACGCCCACGGCTCGGCGTTGTTCGACGAGATCTGCCAGCAGCCCGAGTACTACCCGACCCGCGCGGAGACGGCCCTGCTCGAAGCGCAGGGTGCCGAGATCGCCGCGGCCTTCCCGGCACGTGAGCTCGTCGAGCTCGGCAGTGGATCGTCGACGAAGACACCACTGCTGCTCGCCCCGCTGCGTGCCGCAGGTCGCCTCGAGCGGTACGTCCAGGTCGACGTGTCCGCGTCGGCGATGGCCGCCGCCGAGCGCCGCCTCACCGAAGCGTTCCCCGGCCTCACCGTCGAGCGCCGCATCCTCGACTTCACCACGCAGCTCGCGCACCTCGGCCGGGCGCCGCAGGGCGGCCGGATGGTGGCGCTGCTCGGCTCGACGATCGGCAACCTCGAACCGGTCGAGGTGCAGGCGTTCCTCGAGCAGCTCCGCGCGCAGCTCGGCCCGGACGACACCCTGCTCCTGGGCACCGACCTCGTGAAGGCGAAGGCCGACCTCGTCGCCGCCTACAACGACGCCGCCGGCGTGACCGCCCAGTTCAACCGCAACGTCCTGCGTGTGCTCAACCGCGAGCTCGACGCCGACTTCAACATCCATGCCTTCGACCACGAGGCGATCTGGAACCCTGACCTCGAGCGCATCGAGACCCGCCTGCGGGCCCGCGGCGCGCAGCAGGCCCGCGTCCGTTCCCTCAGCCTCGATGTGAGCTTCAGGGACGGCGAGGCGATCTTCACCGAGATCAGCCGCAAGTTCCGCCGGGAAACCGTTGCCGAGCTCTATGCCGCCGCCGGGTTCGAGCTCTCCGGCTGGTTCGAGACCAACGGCGTCTACGCGCTGTCGCTCGCGCGCCCCGTCTGAGGCCAGCGCCCGGCCGGGCGTCCGCCGCTGGCTCGCGGGCCACGCGACGGACGCCGCCCGAGTGCCCGCCGGCGGCCCGACCGATAGCGTGGCCCGGGCAGCCATGAGCCTCTCCGACCACATCCCGAGCGACCCCGGCGAGGACGAGCTCTACGAGGGGTTCAGCACCTGGGCACAGGAGCAGGGTCTCTCCCTGTACCCGCATCAGGAGGAGTCGGCGATCGAGCTCTTCTCGGGGAACAACCTCATCCTCGCCACCCCGACCGGCTCGGGGAAGTCGATGGTCGCGATCGCGGCGCACTTCGCGGCGATCTCCACGGACCGCACCACCTTCTACACCGCGCCGATCAAGGCGCTCGTGAGCGAGAAGTTCTTCGACCTGTGCCGCGTGTTCGGGGCCGCGAACGTCGGCATGATGACCGGCGACGCGTCGGTCAACACGGACGCGCCGATCATCTGCTGCACCGCCGAGGTCCTCGCGAACCTCGCGCTCCGCGAGGGCGCCACCGCCGACGTCGGACAGGTCGTGATGGACGAGTTCCACTACTACGCCGAGCCGCAGCGTGGATGGGCGTGGCAGGTGCCGCTGCTCTGTCTCCCCCAGGCGCAATTCGTGCTCATGAGCGCCACCCTCGGGGATACGGCCCGCATCGCCGAGGACCTCAGCCGGCGCACCGGCCGCGAGACCGCCGTGGTCGACGGCGCCGAGCGCCCCATCCCGCTCAGCTACGAATGGTCGGTCATGCCGCTCCACGAGAAGCTCGAAGAGCTCGTCCGTGACGACCAGGCCCCGATCTACGTCGTGCACTTCACGCAGGCTTCGGCGCTCGAACGGGCCCAGTCGTTGCTTTCCGCCAAGCTCTGCACCCGCGACGAGCGCGAGGCGATCGCGGAGGCGATCGGCGCGTTCCGCTTCACGGCCGGGTTCGGCCGCACGCTGAGCAAGCTCGTCCGCAGCGGAATCGGCATCCACCACGCCGGCATGCTGCCCCGCTACCGCCGCCTCGTGGAGCAGCTCGCCCAGACCGGCCTGCTCAAGGTGATCTGCGGGACCGACACGCTCGGGGTCGGCATCAACGTGCCGATCCGAACGGTCGTCTTCACGGGCCTCACGAAGTACGACGGCGCGCGTCACCGCATCCTCAAGTCCCGCGAGTTCCACCAGATCGCGGGTCGCGCCGGCCGGGCCGGATTCGACACCTCAGGCCACGTCGTGGTCGAGGCGCCCGAGCACGTGATCGAGAACGCCCGTCGCCTCGCGAAGGCCGGCGATGACGAGAAGAAGCGCAAGCGCGTGCAGCGGGTCAAGCCTGCCGACGGTGCGGTCAGCTGGACCGAGGAGACCTTCGAGCGCCTCAAGACGGCCGTTCCCGAGCCGCTCGTGTCGCGGATGAAGGTCGACCACTCGATGATCCTCAACGTCGTGAACCAGCCGGCCGATCCGGTCGAGACGATGCGCGCCCTCATGGAGGAGAACCACGAGGACGAACGCGGGCGGCGCAAGCTCTCCGAACAGGCCCAGGAGCTGGGAACCGAGCTCGTGGAGTCCGGGGTGCTCGAATGGTTGCCGGAACCCGATGAGCACGGCCGGACGCTGCAGCTCGCGCCGCATCTCCAGGAGGACTTCGCGCTCAACCAGCCGCTGGCGTCGTTCGCGCAGGCGGCGTTCGCGCTCGTCAACCCCGACTCCGACACCTACACGCTCGATCTCCTCTCCGTGGTCGAGGCGATCCTCGACGACCCGTTCCCGGTCCTCATCGCACAGATGAAGAAGGCCAAGGGCGACGCCATCGCCGAGATGAAGGCCGAGGGCATCGAGTACGAGGAGCGGATGGAGCTGCTCGAGGAGGTCACCTACCCGAAGCCCCTCGGCGAGGAGCTCATGGACGCACTGCGGATCTACCGCGAGACCCATCCGTGGGTGCGCGAGTCCGACCTCTCGCCGAAGTCGGTCGTCCGCGACATGTACGAGTGGGGCCGCACCTTCTCCGAGACGATCGCCTTCTACGGCATCACGCGCTCCGAGGGCGCGGTGCTCCGGTACCTCAGCGACGCGTACCGTGCGCTCCGCCAGACGGTCCCCGAGCGCTTCAAGACCGACGAGCTCGACGACATCGTCGAGTGGCTCGGAGAGACGGTCCGCCAGACCGACTCGAGCCTGCTCGACGAGTGGGAGTCGCTCACCGACCCGGACAAGGTCGCCGAGGCGGCGGCCGCCGCGGCCAACCACGAGCCGGCGCCGCCGGCCCGGCCGATCACGTCGAATCTGCGCGTGTTCTCGGTGATGGTCCGCAACGCGATGTTCCAGAAGGTCCAGCTCGCCGCGCGTGACCAGTACGGCACCCTCGCCGACCTCGACACCGCCGCGTCCCAGCTCACCGAGCCGCCGACGCAGGTCGTGATGAAGATCGATGACTGGGAGGCCGCGCTCGGTGCCTACTGGGACGAGCACGAGTCGATGGGCTCGGGCCCGGACGCCCGCTCGGCGGAGTTCCTCGTGATCGACCGCGATCCACCCGGAGAGGCGGGCACGTGGTCGGTGCGGCAGGTCATCGACGACCCCGAGCAGCACCACGACTGGGCGATCGTCGCGTCGGTCGACCTCCGCGCCTCGGACGAGGCCGGCGAACCGGTCATCCGCACGCAGGCCTTCGCGAGCTCGACGGCCTGAGCCGCCCGCCGGGCGCCGCCGCGCCCGTGTAGGTCGCGGCAGACGCCCGCGGGCGTCGTGCTCAGGCCTGGGTCGGCGCGACGAGGTGCAGCGCGAGGGCGTTACCGCCGCCCGCCACGAGCGGGCTCACGAGCCCGGTGAGCGATCCGCAGCCGGCGAGGTTGCCGATGCTGAACGTGCCGGCGAGCGTGCCGCCGGTCGTCGGTGTGACAGCACCAGCCGAGGCGAGCGAGATCCGCGACGGCTGGGCGGTCTGGCAGGTGGCCGTCTGCACGAGCTTCACCCCGAAGATCGACGCGGACACCACGCGGATGCGCGCCTGCGTCGTCAGCGAGAGCTGGCCGGTGGCACGGTTCTGCCAGGTGCCCGTCGCCGGAAGACCCCACATGGCCGTCTGCGTCGAGACGAAGCCGATCTGGGCCACGACCGGCAGGACGCCGAGCACGGTGAGCCGGGCGGATGCCGACTCGAGTTCGACCTGCGCGTCGATGTCATCGGAGACGATCGTCCTTGAGATGTTCAGGCGACCGGTCGTGGGGATCGCACCCTTCGCGAGGGTCTTCAGCGTGGTGGCCCCGTCCAGCAGGAACACCTCCGTGAAGATCGTCGGCTGCGGGGTGGGCGTCGGCGTCGGCGGGATGGGCGTCGGCGTCGGGGTCGGGGTGGTGGACTCCGGGTACGTCAGCACGGGAGACGGAGCGGACCGGTGGCCGTACACGTCGACGGCGACGACGGACAGCGCATACGGCGACGTGGCCGTGTACGACGGCGGGAGCGTGTAGGACGAGATCGCGTAGATGCCGCTCACGATCTTCGTGTCCCCGTCGTACAGGTCGTAGGAGGGCGCGCGGAGGTAGTTGAAGTTCGACGGGGCCCACGAGACGACGACGCCGTCCGGGGAGACGCCGCGTCGGACGGGGATGCCCGGCGCATTCGGCGGCGTGCCGTTGTCCGGGATCTGGAAGTAGCCGTCCTTCGCGGTCGCTGCGGAGGTCGCCGAGACGTTGCCGGCGGCATCGACCGCCTGGACTGAGAAGTTGTATCCGCCGTCGGGGAGGACGTCCGTCGTGAAGGCGCGATCGTCGGGGCCGCGGCTGGCGATCACGCCACCGCTCGAGTCGACGACCTCGTACCGTGTGACGCCGACGTTATCGGTCGCCGGGGTCCAGGTGAAGGCGTAGCGCGTGACGCCTTTTCCGACGTCCGTGGTGCCGGTCACGGTCGGCGTGCCGGGACGCGTGGGGAGCTCGGTGTCGGGAGCATCGGCCGCGTGCGCGGTCGCGGTGGCTGCGCTCAGGAGCGCGGCGGTGGTCATGGCAGACGCAGCGATTGCTCGCGCGCGCCGGAGGCGGTGGGACATGGAGGTTCTCCTCGGAGAGCGGCCTGGGTGGGGCCGCTTGGACGGGACGCCGCTCGGAGGAACGCGGACGCGGAAGATCCTACCCGCTACGTTCCGGTCCGACAACGACGAAGGGCGCCCCGAGGGACGCCCTTCGCGAGTCTCAGATGAGGCTGGTGTGCGCTAGATGCGCTCGATGAGCATCGCCATGCCGAGGCCGCCGGCGACGCACATCGACTCGATGCCGTACTTGCCGCCGGTCTTCTCGAGACCGTTGATGAGGGTGGTCGCGATGCGGGCGCCGGTCATGCCGAACGGGTGACCGAGGGCGATGGCGCCGCCGAACGGGTTCAGCTGCTCCTTGGTGATGCCGAGCTCCTTCATCGACGGGACGATCTGCGCGGCGAACGCCTCGTTGATCTCGACGATGTCGATGTCCTCGATCTTCTTGCCGGTGGCGGCGAGGAGCTTCTGGATGGCCGGGATCGGGCCGACACCCATGTACTCCGGGTCGAGGCCGGCAACCGAGGTGGCGATGATGCGGGCGCGCGGGGTGAGGCCGAGCTTCTCGGCCTTCTCCTCGCTCGTGATCAGGAGCGCCGCAGCGCCGTCGTTGAGCGGGCAGGCGTTGCCGGCGGTGACGGTGCCGTCCGGCTTGAACGCCGGGCGGAGCTTGCTGAGGCCCTCGGCGGTCGTGCCGGCGCGCGGGCCGTCGTCCTTGGTGACGACCGTCTCGGGCACGTCGATGGTGTTGCCCTCCTTGTCGACGTCCTGGTGGGCGGCGACGGTGACGCCGATGATCTCGGAGTCGAAGTGGCCGGACTCCTGGGCGGCGACGGCGCGCTGCTGCGAGATGGCGGCCCACTCGTCCTGCTCCTCGCGGGAGACGCCGTAGCGCTCGGCGACGTTCTCGGCGGTGAGACCCATCGGGATGTAGACGTTGGTGATCGCACCCTCGGAGCCGTTCAGCTTCGAGTTGAACTCCCAGGCGCCGCCCTGCACGGTGCGCGAGACGGCTTCGACGCCGGCCGCGATGTACTGGTCGCCCTCGCCCGCCTTGATGGCGTGGAAGACGTTGCGGATGGTCTGCAGCGACGAGGCGCAGAAGCGGTTGACCGTGGCGCCGGGGACCTCGAACGGGAGGCCCGCGAGGATCGACGCGTTACGGGCGACGTTGTAGCCCTGCTCGGCTTCGCCGAACGCCGCGCCCATGAGCACGTCGACGGTCTCGGAGAAGTCGACGCCCGGGTTGCGCTCGATGAGCGCCTTGAGCGGCAGGGAAGCGAGATCGTCCGCGCGGACGGTCTTCAGGGAACCCTTCACGGCGCGGCCGATCGGGGTGCGGATTGCGTCGACGATGACGGCTTCAGGCATATCGGATTGCTCCGTTTTTCTTTGGGTCCCGGCCGTCTCACTCGACGGGACATGACTTCCCCGGCAGTCACACTCCACGGGGGCTGCACAGGAGTCTACGCATAGGTAGCTACGGGGTGTCGCGCCGTTGTGAAGCGGGGCTCAAACGGCCGGATCCGTCGATGCCTGAGGGCGCTGGGGTTCGGTTCGGCGGGCGGGGCTCGTGGGAAGGCGAGGGTGCGCGCGACGAGGGCGGCGGCTGTTGAGGGACGGGGCGTGGGTGGGGTTCCGTTCGGCGCGTGGGTGGTGGTGCGGGGCGGGGTTCGTCCGCGCCGACGGCGGCGGGGCTGACGAGGGACGGGGCGTGGGTGGCGTTCCGTTCGGCGCGTGGGTGGTGGTGCGGGGCGGGGTTCGTCCGCGCC
>JAVHXX010000088.1 GCA_031119595.1 Patulibacter sp.
TGCTGGCGTGGGTCGCGGGGCTCGGCGGCGGCATCCTGCGCGACATCCTCATCGACCGCGGTCCGCCGGTCGCCTTCACGAACCACGCGTACCTGCCGATCGTGCTCGCCGTCGCGATCATCGTGTCGGTCGTGCGCGGCGTCGAGCTCGGGCCACGCGGCCAGGGGGTGATCCGGGTGCTCGACGCGACCGCGGTCGGCGCCTTCGCCGTCGTCGCCGCGGATCGTGCCCACGCCGCGGGCTTCACCATCCCGGCGTGCCTGTTCCTCGGCGTGATCGGCGGCACGGGCGGCCTGCTCATGCGCGACATCCTCGTCGCCGACACGCCGGAGATCTTCCGCCGTGGCGAGCTCAACGGCATCGCGGCGCTCGCCGCGGCCGCCGCGTTCATCGCGCTGATCGAGGCGGGTGTGGCGCGGCCGGTGCCGTCGGTGGTCGGGATCCTCGTCGGGTTCACCCTGCGGCTCGTCGCGCTCCATTTCGACCTCCGCGCGCCCGCTCCGCGTCGCTGACGCGCCACGAAATCGCCCACGCTGCGGGGTTTCGCGGACGGCCCGTCTGGGCCGTCCGCGGGCGTCCCTAGGCTCGATGCCGTGCCGATTCGCGAGCTGACCAACGGGACCCAGTGCGACCTCGTGCTGCTGGTCCAGCAGGTCGAGCGTCGCCCGCGGAAGTCCGGTGAGGACTTCCTGAAAGTGGTGTTCTCCGACCGCACGGGCACGCTCCAGGCGAACGTCTGGGACGACGTCGACGAGATCGAGTCGCTGCTCGTCGTCGGCAGTCCGTTCAAGGTCTTCGGCAAGTACGAGGTCCACGAGAAGTTCGGTGGCCAGCTGCGCCTGGAGGGTTTCGTGCCCGCCGAGGAGGGCACCTTCGACCCGAACGATCTCCGCGCCGGTCCGCCGGTGCCGGTGCCCGAGCTCGAGCGCCGCCTGCGCGCCCTGATCGACACCGTCACCGACTCGCAGATGCGTGCCGTGCTCGACGCCGTCCTCGGCGAGGGCACCCCGACCTGGGAGGCCTACCGGGTCGCGCCGGCCGCCAAGCGCGTGCACCAGGCCTACCGCCACGGTCTCCTCGAGCACTGCCTCACCGTCGGCGAGGCCGTCGCCGGTGCCGCGGGCGTCTTCCCGGGGATCGACCGCGACCTCGCGGTGACCGCCGCGCTCATCCACGACATCGGCAAGCTCGACGCCTACGCGTTCGTCGAGGGCGACGTCGTCGAACTCACCGACGCCGGCAAGCTCCGCGGCGAGATCGTCATCGGCTACGAGCGCATGCACGGCGTCCTCGACCGCATCCCGGGCATCACCGAGAAGCGCAAGCAGGCGTTCCTCCACATCATCCTCGCCCACCACGGCAAGCTCGAGCACGGCAGCCCGGTCACCCCGCAGACCCGTGAGGCGCTGCTCGTCCACACCATGGACAACCTCGGCGGCAAGCTCGGCACCTCCGACCGTCTCGAGCAGGAGCGCCAGCCCGGCAGCGCGTGGTCGAAGTTCGACGGCGCGTTCGGCAGCGCGGTCTGGTTCGAGTCCGAGGCCGAGGAGCCGCCGGCGCCGGTCCCGCACTCGGGCGGTCCGCTCGCGCACGAGCACGCGCCCGGCCACCCGCCGGAGGTCTCCGACGACGAGCCCGTCGACGCGGCACCGGCCGATCGCGGTCCGGGCGAGCCGCCCGCGCCGCCCGCCGCCCACGAGCCGCCGCCCGCCGCCGTGCCGCGTACCGCGTTCGAGGACTCCGGTGCCTGGAACCCGCCCTCGCCCGACGAGCTCGACGCCCCGCCGCTGCCCGGCGAGGCGCTCACGGAGCCGCCCGTCTCCGACGTGATCCCGGCCTCCGAGCGGCCCGAGCCGCCGCACTACCGCGCGTCGCGCGAGAGCACCCCGAAGCCGCCGCCGGACTCGCTCCCGCTGCCCTTCTAGGTCGGCGCCGAGCGCCGCTGATCCCCGTCGTAGGGCACTCGGACTGGGCGTGCCGAGCGCACGATCTGCGTCACGACGGCGGCCGCCGCGCGCGACGCCCTGACCTTGGACGGCCTCGACCGGTCGCTCAGTCCGGCGCGACGTCCGTCACGAGGATCCGCTCCGAGAGCGCGACCACCGGGTCGGACAGGCGCGCGAGCCGCGCCGGGAGCGTGTCGGCCGGGCCGGTCACGATCGAGTGGAGCACGAGTTCGTTGATCGCGCCGACGAGCGCGACGGCCATGTTCGTGTCGAACTGGCGCAGGTAGCGGCCGTCCGGAAGGCGCGTGCCAGGCGGGCCGATGCTCTCGCTGACGAGGTCGGCGAGCATCGCGGCGAACCGTTGGTTGACCGCGCAGCGCAGGTCGACACCGGCCTGACCGACGGCGTTGATCTCGGTGAGGAACGACCGTGCGACCTCCGGGCCGAGGGCCAGTCCTGAGAGGTACGCCGACGACGCGGCGTTGAGCCGGGCGACGCCGTCGTCCTCGGCCCTTGATGCCTGTACGACGGAGCTGATGAGGCCGTCGGCCATCATCGAATAGGCGGCGAGGAAGCACGCCTCCTTGTCGGCGAAGTGCTCGTAGAGCGTGCGGCGCGAGATCTTGGCGGCCTTGGCGATGTCCGCGATGGTGGTCGCGGCATAGCCTTTCTCCTCGACGGCCTTGACCATGCCGGTCATCACGCGCAGGCGGACCTCGGCTGCTGGTGCGGGAGCGGCGGGCATGGGGCTAGCTTACGCGCAGGTCATCAAGGAACGTCCAGCGGATCCGTGCCCGGCTCGCGGGTCTTGGTACGCTGTCGTACCGCGACGCGCGCAGCGCTGCGTGCCCCCACACCCCGAAGGCTCGCCTGCATGGAAACCAAGCACGTCAAGATCGCCGTCCTCGGCTCGGGCTTCTCCGGCCTCGGCATGGCGTATCGCCTCCTCCAGGACGGCGAGCGCGACTTCGTCGTGCTCGAGAAGGCCGACGACATCGGCGGCACCTGGCGGGACAACTCCTACCCGGGCTGCGCCTGCGACGTCCCGTCGAACCTCTACTCGTGGTCGTTCGCCCTCAACCCGACCTGGTCGCGGTCGTTCTCGAAGCAGCCCGAGATCCACGCGTACATGAAGCAGGTCGCCTCGCGCACCGGGCTCCTCGACCACCTCCGGTTCGGGCACGACGTCCACTCCGCGACCTGGAGCGACGACGACCAGGCCTGGCACGTCGAGACGAGCAAGGGCCACTTCACCGCCGAGAGCGTGATCACCGGCATGGGCGGCCTGTACGAGCCGATGATCCCGTCGATCGAGGGTCTGTCCGACTTCGACGGGCCGGTCTTCCACTCGGCCCGCTGGCAGCACGACGTGGACCTCGCCGGCAAGCGCGTCGCCGTGATCGGGACCGGCGCCTCGGCGATCCAGTTCGTGCCCGAGATCCAGAAGACCGTCGGCCACATGACCGTCTTCCAGCGCACCCCGCCGTGGCTGCTGCCGCGCACCGACCGGCCGCTGCCGAAGTGGAACAACGCCCTCTACCGCTACGTGCCCGGCGCCCAGCGTGCGGTGCGCCTCGGCATCTACTGGGCCCGCGAGCTCTTCGCGATCCCGGTCCTCTGGCCGAAGTACACGGACCGCGTGCAGCAGGTCGCCCAGGGCCACCTCAAGCGTGCCGTGAAGGATCCGGAGCTGCGGGCCAAGCTCACGCCGGACTACAAGATCGGCTGCAAGCGCATGCTGCTGTCGAACACGTACCTGCCCGCGCTCACGAAGGACAACGTCGCCGTCGAGACCGAGCGGATCACGAAGGTCGACGGCAACGCGGTGATCACCGCCGACGGCGCTCGCCACGAGGTCGACGTGATCATCCTCGGGACCGGCTTCCACGTCACCGACAACCCGGTCGCCACGAAGGTCACCGGCCGCAAGGGCGAGACGCTCGCGTCGAAATGGGGCGGGACCATGGCCGCCTACATGGGCACGACCATCCCGGACTTCCCGAACTTCTTCATGCTGCTCGGCCCGAACACCGCCCTCGGGCACACCTCGGTCGTCGTGATGATCGAGGGGCAGATCGCGCAGGTCCGGCGGGTGCTGGCGGAGCGCCGCAAGCGTGGTGCGCGCACCGTCGAGCCGACCCAGCAGGCCTACGACCGCTTCCGCACCGAGATGGACCGCAAGAGCCAGAAGACCGTGTGGGTGAGCGGCGGCTGCAGCTCGTACTACCTCGACGACAACGGCAAGCTCTCGACGATCTGGCCCGGGTTCACGTTCACGTTCCTGCGGCGCGCGCACGCCCTGAAGGCGGCCGACTACACCTTCGGCACCACGGCGCCGAAGGCGCCCGCCGTCACCGCGGTGTGACCACGGGCCAGGCACTCAGCCCTCCTGTGGGGTTGGGTGCCCGCTGGCGCGCAGGCGCTCAAGCCCTAGGTGGACACCGTCGACCACTCCGGGCACGATGCGCTCTCTCTCCGTGGCTCGATACGTCCTCGTCGGAACGGCGGTCTGCGCCGTCTGTGCCGGCACGGCCGAAGGCACCGCCCACCTCATCAGCGGCAAGCAGATCGCGAAGCGGTCGATCCCCGGCGACCGCCTGAAGAAGAACTCGGTCACCCTCGCCGACCTCAGTCCCGGCGTGCGCAGTGCGATCACCGCGGCCGGTCGCCTCGGCGCGACCGGTCCGGCCGGTGCGAAGGGCGACAAGGGGGACAAGGGCGACACCGGTGCGGCCGGGGGCGCGGGTCAGCTGCCCCTCACCGAGGGCACGAGCGGCGTGCCCACACCGAATCCGACGCCCTCGCCCACGCCCACCGCGACGCCGGCTCCGACCACACCGCTGCAGGCCGCACGCACCATCACCGCGTCCGACCTCCAGGGCTGGGTGCTCGCGCCGCAGGGCGACAACGAAGACCCGGGCACGAACGGCTCCGTCGACTTCGCCACCCCGCCGCTCACGTCGCCGCTCGGCGACAAGGCCCTCGAGCTCTCGACCACGAATGGCAAGTCGGTCGTCGCCTACCTGCCGCTGCCGGTCGGCAACGACAACCCGCGGCTGTCCGAGCTGCGGGTCGCCGGGTTCGCGTCCGACGTGATCTCGCAGGACGCCACCGGCACCGACGTCTCCCTGCAGTTCGAGGTGCTCGGGTCGACGTCGACGCACTTCGGCAACGGCTACACGACGGTCGTCTTCGATCCGGGCCTGCAGCCCGGCTCCAACCCGGCTGGCGCCTGGAACCGCCACTACCTGCTCTCGGGCTCCACGATCCAGGGCAGCGTCTACTCCACGCAGGCGGCCTCGTCGAGCCACCCGACCGACTGCACGATCTCGTCCCCGTGCTCGTTCGGCACGTGGATCGGTCAGAACCCGAACGCGGTCGTGCAGACCGCGAAGCTGCGCATCGGTCAGAACAGCGGCGCGGGCTGGGTCGGCTTCGACGCGTTCGTCGACGACGTCCGGCTCGCGTTCGACACGACCGAGGCGCGGTACGACCTCGGCGGCTGACGCCGTCGGCCCGGGCGGCGTCGACCGGGGTGGCGGCTGGGGGCCGCTGCGCTAGTCGACGTCGACGGGGGCCAGCTCGCCGCGCGCATACGCGACGGCGACGGCCTGGGCCCGGGTGCGGGCGCCGAGCTTGGCGGCGCCGCGGCGCAGGAGCGTGCGTGCGGTCTCCTCGGAGACGCCGAGGCGCTCGCCGACCTCGCTGGTCGTGGCGCCCTCGGCGACGCAGCCGAGCGCTTCGCGCTCGCGCGGGCTGAGCGGGCGGTGGCCGCCCGTCTCGAAACGGCGGCGCGGCTCGGTGAGGCGCGGATCGCGGTAGGTGGCGCCGGAGGAGATGTGGTGCAGGGCGCGGACGAGTTCGTCGAGCGGTGCGGCACGGGCGATCGCGCCGCGGACGCCCTCGTCGAACGCCGCCGCGATCTCGCGGAGGTCGTCGCCCTGGGCGTAGAGCACGATGCCGACGCCGGTGGTCGCGGCGACCTCACGGCCGAGGCGGCGGGCGGCGGAGTCCGTGCGCGCACAGACGAGGGCGAGATCGAAGCCGACGTGCCGGTGGAGATCGGCGGCCGTCTCCACGGAACGGGCCGTCCCGGCAATCTGGAGGTGGGCGGCCCTCAGGGCGTGCGCGAGTGCTTCGCGCGGCCCGGCCTGGTCGTCGATGAGCACCAACACGCCACCCATCATCACAGTTCATGAATGGACGCGCCAGCGCTTCTCGACCGATCGGCCACTCTGAGTGTTCGGCAAGTATCCGCGAGACGGTGTTATGCCGCCGTGAAGCTCGGCGCACCGTTGGTATGTGGATTTACCACCGGCTTGTGTGACGCACGTCCACCTGCAGACGGACCTGCACTTCCACGCAAAGAGCGGGAAAGAAACGGCGCGGCGCGGTGCCATCCGCGCGACGGGCGTACAGTGGCGAAAGCATGGCCAAGGACACCGAGAAGCTCATCCGACAGCTCTCGTTGATCTCCTACCTCATGGCGGAGCGCCGCCCGGTCACCGCGAGCGAGATCCGCCGCGATGTCGAGGGGTACTCGGGGATGAACGAGGATGCGTTCGCGCGCCGCTTCTACGCGGACCGTGCCGAGCTCGAGGCGCTGGGCATCCAGCTCAGCGTCGACAAGCCCGCCGAGGCCAACGCCGACCAGGAGAACTACTCGCTGCGGCCGGAGAACTTCCACCTCCCCGCGATCGAGTTCACCGACCCGGAACTCGCCGCCCTCGGGTCCGCGCTCATGCTCCTCGACGGCGAGTTCGCCTACGCGGAGCCGCTCCGCCTCGCGCTCCAGCAGCTCACCTGGGGCCAACCGAGCCCGCTCACCTCGCCGCACCAGCGCCAGATCGCGCTCGGCGTCACCGCCGGCGCCGAGGGGCCCGAGCTCAGCCAGCGCCTCGCGAAGATCGAGACGGCGATCTTCCGCCAGAAGACGATCCTCTTCGACTACTTCACGATCGACCGTGACGAGACCGAGAAGCGCAAGGTCGACCCGTACGCCCTGCTCTTCCAGGACGGCCGCTTCTACCTCGTCGGGTACGCCCACGAGCGCGAGTCGATCCGCGTGTTCCGCCTCTCGCGCATCCGCGGGCGCGTGTCCTACGCGAGCAAGTCCGAGCACGACTTCCGTCGCCCGGCCGACTTCGACCCGCGCGACTTCGCGAGCCGCGCCGCCTGGCAGCTCGGCGAGACCCACGCCGAGGCCGAGATCGACGTCAGCAAGCGCATCGCCTGGCAGATCGAGCGCCACTTCGGCCGCTTCGGCCAGTTCGAGCCCCTCCCGGACGGCGGCGCGCGCTTCACGACGCCCTACTCGGGATCGCGTGCGCTCATCGCCTGGGTGCTGCGCCACGGCGAGCACCTGCGCGTCGTCGGGCCGCCGGAGCTCGAGCACGAGATGCAGGAGCGCGTCGAGGTGCTCGCCCGCCGTCACACCGCCGGGGGCCTCGAGCTCGCCGCCGCGCTGCCCGGTGGCGTCGACGCCCTCGAGCCCGACCCCGAGCCGAAGGACCGCGGCGAGCCGACCATCCGCCCGGAGCGCTTCGCGCGCCTCGTCACCCTCGCGTCGATCCTCATCCAGTCCGGGCGCAAGGGCGAGAAGCTCCAGGCCCGCGAGCTCCAGCTGCGCCTCCAGATCACCGAGGCGGAGCTCCGCGACGACGTCAACCTCCTGTCGGTCGTGAACTTCGGCGGCGGCTCGTACGTCCTCTACGCCGAGGTCGCCGAGGACGGCACCATCGAGGTCGACCCCGAGCCCTACTCCGACAACTTCGCGCGGCCCGCGCGCCTGCTGCCCGTCGAGGCGAAGGCGCTCGTCGCTGCGATCGACCTCATCGGCGACCACCTCCCGGACGGCGTCCTGTCGTCGGCCCGCGAGAAGATCGTGCATGCGCTCGGCTCCGATCCGGCCCAGCAGGGGCTCCACATCGCGAGCACCGGCGGCGACGACAAGGACCTCGCCCGCCAGGTGAGCATCGCGATCGCCGAGAGCAAGGTCCTCGAGATCGTCTACTGGAAGCCCAACGAGGACCAGCTGTCGACCCGCACGATCGAGCCGTACGCGCTCGTGAACGGTCGCGAGGGTTGGTACGTCGCCTCGTTCGACCTCGGCAAGGAGGCGGTGCGCCACTTCCGCCTCGACCGCCTCCACACCGTCACCGAGACGGGTGCCACCTTCGAGCGCCGTGCAGAGGTCGACCCTGCCGCCGACATCGACGGCTGGCCCCGCACCGGCGAGCTGCCCGCCGCCGACACCGCCCGCGTCTGGATCGCCCCGGAGCGCGCCCGGTGGGCCCGCGAGGAACGCCGCGTGAGCGAGGAACTCGCCGACGGCGCCGTGATCGTCGAGTTGCCCTACGCCGGCAACGACTGGCTCGTGCGTGAGGTCCTCGCCGAGGCCGGCGACGCGGCCATCATCTCGCCCGAGTCCGCGCGTGACGCAGTGCACGCCGCCGCCTCGAAATTGGCTGCTGCACTTCGTTAGGGTCCGCCGGACTGTGTCTGGCGCGTCGAACCTCAAAGGCCTGATCCTCTCCGGGGGCAAGGGCACTCGGCTGCGGCCGATCACCTATACGTCTGCGAAGCAGTTGGTGCCGGTGGCGAATACGCCGGTGTTGTTCTTCGGGATTCGTTCGATGGTGGAGGCGGGGATTTCGGAGATCGGGATCATCATCGCGCCGGAGACGGGTGGTGAGATTCGTGAGGCTGTCGGTGACGGCAGTCAGTTCGGGGCGCAGGTCACGTTCATCGAGCAGGATTCGCCGGCGGGTTTGGCGCATGCGGTGTTGACGGCGGAGCCGTTCCTGGGTTCGGATCCGTTCGTGATGTATCTGGGTGACAACCTGTTGCAGGGTGGGATCAAGGGTCTGGTGGATCGGTTCAGTGCTGATTCGCCGGATGCGTTGATATTGCTGACGGAGGTCGATGATCCGCAGTCGTTCGGGATCGTTGAGCTCGAGGACGGCAAGGTCGCGCGGTTGGTGGAGAAGCCGAAGGAGCCGAAGTCCAATCTCGCGCTGGTGGGCGTGTACTTGTTCACGGCGCAGATCCATGATGCAGCGCGTGCGATTGAGCCGTCGCCGCGTGGTGAGCTGGAGATCACGGATGCGATTCAGCATCTGGTGAACACGGGGCAGACGGTGCTGTCTGAGGTCGTGGAGGGTTGGTGGAAGGACACCGGCAAGCTCGCGGACATGCTGGAGGCCAACCGTTTGGTGCTCGACACGCTGCATGGGTCCAACCGGGGCACGTTGATCGACTCGGAGGTCGAGGGTCGTGTGGTGGTGGCCGAGGGTGCGGTGCTGGAGCGTGCGGTGGTGCGTGGGCCGGCGGTGATCGGTGAGGGTGCGCGGATCGTGGATGCCTACATCGGTCCGTACACGGCGATCGGTGAGGGCTGCGTCGTGGATCATGCCGAGCTGGAGAACTCGATCCTGCTGGACGGGTCCTCGATCTCGCACATGGATTCGCGGGTGGAGGGCTCGTTGATCGGTCGTGGCGCGAAGGTCGAGCGCGGTCCGAAGATGCCCAGCGCGATCCGCCTGCTCATCGGCGACAGCTCCCACGTGCGTCTTCCGTGATCGATCGCGGGTTGACGGGGCAGGGCGCACGCGAGAGGGTGGCGCGATGAGCGACCGCGTTTTGCTGGTTACCGGTGCGGCCGGGATGTTGGGGCAGCGCGTCGCTGCGGACGCGAAGGCGGCCGGATGGTCGGTCGTCGGGACGGATCTGGCCGGCAGTGATCTGGAGCTCGATCTCACCGATCTGCAGGCGACGCTCGCCGTGGTCGCCGAGGTCGCTCCGGCGGCGGTGATCCATTGCGCGGCGTTCGTCGATGTCGATGGCGCCGAGGAGCGCGAGTCGGTGGCGTTGGCGGTCAACGGTGAGGCGTCGGGCAATCTGGCCCAGGCGACGAAGGCGTGCGGTGCGCGTCTGGTGGCCGTGTCGACTGACTACGTCTTCGACGGGACTCTCACGGGGCGGCCGTACGTGGAGTCCGATGCGACGGCTCCGTTGGGGGCGTACGGGCGCACGAAGCTCGCCGGTGAGCAGGCGATCGCCGCCGCGACCGACGACTACGTGATCGCGCGGACGGCGTGGTTGTTCGGGTGGCCGGGGAAGTCGTTCCCGGACACGATGCTGCGTGTCGGTGCCGAGCGTGGCGAGGTCGCCGTGGTCACCGATCAGGTCGGCTCGCCGACGTGGACGGGGCATCTCTCCGCGGCGCTGGTGGACCTCGCCGGTGGATCGATCACCGGGGTGGTGCATACCGCCGGCCACGGGCAGTGCTCGTGGCATGCGCTGACCGTCGAGCTGTACCGTCAGGCGGGGCTCGAGGTCGTCGTCAACGAGACCGATTCCACGGCGTTCGTGCGTCCTGCGCCGCGTCCGGCGTGGAGCGTGCTGGCGACCGAGCGTGCCGATCAGGGCGCGCCTGTTCTTCCTGACTGGCGCGAAGGTGTCGCCGGTTATCTCTCCGAGCGAGGTTCTGCTTCATGAAGTTGTTGGTCTGTGGTGGTGCCGGGTTCATCGGCAGCAACTTCGTGCGTCAGCGGGCGTTGGAGAACGGTGACGAGGTCGTCGTGTACGACAAGCTCACGTATGCGGGTCGGCGGGAGAACATCGAGGGCACGGGTGCGTCGTTGATCCATGCGGGGATCGAGGATCGCGAGGCGATGGCCAGGGCGGTCGATGGTGTGGATGCGGTCGTGAACTTCGCGGCGGAGACGCACGTGGATCGCTCGATCCAGGAGCCCGATGCGTTCGTCAAGACGCACGCTCTGGGCACGTACAGCGTGGTGGAGGAGTGCCGGCTCTCGGGGACGCCGCTGGTGCAGATCTCCACCGATGAGGTGTACGGGTCGATCCTTGAGGGGTCGTTCACGGAGGAGTCGCCGATCGAGGGCAACTCGCCGTATTCGGCGACGAAGGCCGGCGGTGATCTGTTGGTGCAGTCGTATTTCACGACGTACGGCAGTGACGTGAAGATCTGCCGTGGGTCCAACTCGTATGGGCCGTACCAGTACCCGGAGAAGTTGATTCCGCTGATGATCCTCAACGCGCTGCGGGGCGACAAGCTCCCGGTGTACGGCGATGGGCTCAACGTGCGCAACTGGTTGTTCGTGGAGGACTTCGCGCGTGGGATCAGCGCGGTGCTGGAAGACGGCAAGGCCGGTGAGGTCTACAACGTCGGCGGCCCGTCGGAGGCGAAGAACATCGATGTCGTGAACCGCATCGTGGAGCTCGTCCCGGGCGCGTCGACGGACCTGATCGAGTTCGTCGAGGACCGCCCCGGCCACGACCGCCGCTACAGCCTCTCGGCCGAGAAACTCAAGCGTGAGATCGGCTGGGAAGCGCAGGTCCAGTTCGACGAAGGCATCGAGAAGACCGTCAAGTGGTACCTCGACAACCAGGCCTGGTGGGAACCCATCATCGATGGCGACTATCGCGCCTACTACGAACGCCAATACGGCACCAAGATCAGCTGA
>JAVHXX010000089.1 GCA_031119595.1 Patulibacter sp.
GCCCAGTCCGTCGCCGGGAGGCACGCCGCGAAGTCGCGCAAGGTCCGCGGGACCGTGGTGACGGGACGGCCGTCGCGACGGTGGATCTCGTCCTCGGCCAGTCGGCGGGCACGGTGGACGCGGTACCAGGAACCAGCCCGGGGCCGGCGTCGGTGGTCGACGACGACATGGACCAGCGACGCGGGGATGCCGTTGCTCAGCCCATGTGCCGAGTTCGCAGACCAGAGACCGAGCGCGCGGCCCTCGGTGATCGCGAGCGCGGCGGTCTCGGCCGTGCGGCCGCAGCGCTCGACGCCAGCCAGCCGGTAGGTGCCCCGACCCTCTCGGACGAGGAACCCGGTCGCGACACGGTGGCGGATGACCTCCTGGGTGAGGCCCGCGCTTCGTGCCGCGGACCAGGTCACGATGCCGTGTCGCGCGATGGCCACGAGCGTGGCTTCGGCGTAGGTCGTCTTCGGTGAATCGATGCCCATATCTCTTATGAGGGTTTGAGCGACCCGAATTCGCCCCCCTGCGTCTGGGATCCACGCTTGGTTTCGAGGCTCAGGCGCGCGACGGCGCTACGGCCGGGCGCTCGACAGCGTGTGGGGACGTGAAAGCGTCTGTGGGACGGTTTGAGGTCCCCAAGGCCCGCGGGGGTCTGTGGCTCGACAGGGTGGGGACGTGAAAGCGTCCCTGAGACGGTTTGAGGTCCCCGGGCCGGGCGAGTGCGCGTGGCTCGACGGGGCGTGGGGACGTGAAAGCGTCCCTGGGACGGTTTGAGGTCCCCGAGCGCCGCCGCGCCCCGCGCCCTGCGCCGCCGCCACCTGCCCCCGCACCGGGCCGCGGAACGCCCCGATGCTAGGTTCCTGCGATGTCTGATGAAGACGACGATCTCGACGCGGACGACCTCGACGAATACGACGAGGACGGCGGCGCCACCACGGTGACGATCGAGGTCTCCGGCCTCTCGATCTACACGCACCATGGGGTCACCGATGCGGAGCGCGAGATCGGTCAGCGACTGATCCTCGACATCCGTCTCGAGGTCGGCGACACCGACGCGACCGTCACGGATCGCGTGGAGGACACCGTCGACTACGGCGCCATCTGCGAGTTCGCGGCGCTCGTCGCCCAGCAGCGCAGCTACCGCACGCTCGAGCGCCTCGCCGCCGAGATCGCCGACCGCATCCTGATCCGCTTCCCCGTCGAGGCGATCAGCGTGAAGGCTGCCAAGCCCGAGCCGCCGATCGCGCTCACGGTCGAAGAGGTCTCGGTCGAGGTGTGGCGCGAGCGCACCCGTCGCCACGACGAGGTCGACGAGGACTGATGGCCCCGGCGTCCTCGGACTCCCCGGCTCCCCAGGACGGCACGGCGCCGCACGCCACCCCCGCCCCGGCCACGCACGCCGCCCCGGCTCCCCAGGACGGCACGGCCTCGCACGCCACCCCCGCCCCGGCTCCCCAGGACGGCACGGCCCCTCACGCCGAGCCCGCCCCGGCCCCGCACGCCACCCCCGGCGCCTTCGCCCTCGCCACGGCCGTGGAGCCCCGCGGTGACGGCCGGTACGGGTGCGTGTTCGACGCCGACTGGGCCGCGCTGGCCGGGATCAACGGCGGCATCATCATGGCCATCCTGATCCGGGCGATCGAGGCGGAGGTCGACCCGGACCGCCGGATCCGCTCGCTGCAGTGCCAGTTCCTGCGGCCGCCGAAGGCCCGGGCGGCCGAGATCGTCATCGAGACCACCCGCACCGGCGCCCGCGCGACCAACCTGCGCGTGCGCGTCGAGCAGGAGGGCAAGCTGATCGTCGACGCGCTCGCAACCTGCTTCACGGGCGGTCTGCGCGAAGTGGGCCGCTGGTCGCCGTCGCTGCCGGCCGAGGCCACGAAGGCCCCGTCGAACCAACACATCTCCGATCCGCGCCTCCCGGCGATCGCCGACCGGGTCCAGTACACGCCGGCCATCGGGCCGTTCCCGATGAGCGGAACGCCCCTGGAGCCCGGGGCCGCCGCGCGCACCGGCGGCTGGATCGAGCTCCGCGAGCCGCACCCCGTCGACACGTCACTGCTGGCGTTCTTCCTCGACGCCTGGTGGCCCGCCGCACTCGGCCCGATCGACGTGCTGTCGTTCAACCCGACGATCGACATGACCTTCGACCTGCGCACCGCGCTGCCGTCTGAGGGCCTCCCGCACCAGGCACTGTTCGTCGACTTCGCCACGCAGGCGTCGCTCGAGGGCCTCGTCGACGAGGACGCGCGCATCTTCTCCGCCGACGGCCAGCTCCTCGCCCAGGCCCGCCAGCTCGCGATCACCCTCACCGCCGAGGACCGCCCGCCGGTGACGAAGTCCTCGCACGCATCCATCGACTGAATAAGCTCGCGCCCATGGGCGTGAAGCTGATCCAGCCGTTCGAGCACGGCCTCACCTGGGTGATGGACGAGTGGATGCAGCGCGCGTCGCACGCGCTCCTCGTCGACGACAAGGTGTGGCTGATCGACCCGGTCGACGTGCCCGAGGCGATCGAGCAGGCGACGCAGCTCGGGGAGATCGCCGGCGTGATCCAGCTGCTCGACCGCCACCCACGCGCCTGCCGCAGCCTCGCCGAGCACTACGGTGTGCAGCACCACCTCCTCCCGGACGGCCTGCCGGGCACGCCGTTCCAGGTGCTCCCCGCGATGAAGGGCCGGGCGTGGAAGGAACGTGCGCTCTGGTGGCCGGACACCGGCACCCTCGTGATCGCCGAGCAGCTCGGCACGAACCCGTACTACGCGCTCGGGAGCAAGAGCCCGGTCGGCGTGCATCCGATGCTGCGCGGCCTCGTGAAGAAGCGCGTCGGTGACGCCCTCCCGGTGAAGCACCTGCTCGTGGGCCACGGCGCGCCGATCCACGACGACAACGCGTCGACCTACATCCAGACCGCCTACGACCGCCGTCTCCGCGACTGGCCCCTGCTGCCGAAGGGTCTGCGCGCCTTCGTCGGCAACGCGAAGTGACCCGCGGGTACCTCAGCATCGGCTCGAACGTCGGCGACCGCCGGGCCCACCTGCAGGCCGCCGCCGACCTCCTCCCGGCCCACGGCGTGCAGGTCACGGCGAGCTCGTCGACCTACGACACCGACCCGGTCGGCGAGATCCTCGACCAGCCCGCGTTCCTGAACGCCTGCCTCCAGATCGAGACCGAGCTCGGACCGCTCGACCTACTCGACGCCTGCAAGGCCGTCGAGGTGGAGCGGGGGAGGGCCCTGGACTCCGACCCGGACTACGTGCACCACGGGCCGCGCCCGCTCGACGTCGACCTGCTGCTCCTCGGCGACGCGCCGTTCGAGCACGAGCGTCTGACGCTCCCGCACCGCGAGACGACCGCCCGCCGCTTCGTGTTGATCCCGTTGCTGGAGCTCGACTTCGACCTCGTCCTCCCGGACGGCACCCGCGCCTCGGATGCGCTCGCGCGGCTGCCCCTCGACGAGGGTGTTCGGCGCGTGGGCGTCCCGCTCGACCTCTAGACTCGGCCGCCAAGCCGGGCGGCGCCTCGCCTCGCGCGGCACCCGCTCGCTGCAGCCCCGACCCAGGTCTGCGGTCCGCCCCCGATCCTCCGACCGCATGTCTCGTCTCACGCTCCCCCGAGCGGCCGTGCTGGCCACGCTCGCGCTCCTGCTCCCGATGGCCGCTGCGAGCAGCGCGGCCGCCGACGGCTTCGCCGGTCAGGGCACCACCGACGGCCGGCCGACCGCCGCCGCGGCCGTCGGCCCGGCGCCCTCGCGCACGCTGCACCTCGTCGACGACCCGTCGAGTCCCGAAGGCTGGCGGTTCGACCCGACCGCCGGCGCCGACGACACCTCGGGCGACGGCACCGGGCGCATCATCGGCGGCACGGCCACCACGCCCGCAGCGTTCCCGTGGTCGGTGTTCCTCTACTCGGACAACCCCGCCACGAACTACGAGACGACCTGCGGCGGCGCGATCCTGAACGCCAACACGATCGTGACCGCGGCGCACTGCCTCACGGGCGTCACGATCAACGCCTCGCCGACGAAGCTCGGGCTCGGTGTGATCGCGGGTCTCCAGAACTACAACACCCGCGCCACCGGCCAGAGCCGCACCGTGGTCAGCGCTCGCGTCCACCCGCAGTGGCAGGGCGACATCAACGCCAGCAGCGGCGGCGACATCGCCGTGCTCACGCTCGACAGCAACCTCGACCTCTCGGGCCCGAACGCGAAGCCGATCGCGCTGCCGCCCGTGATCCCGTCGGTCAACGGCGACCCGATCGTCCCGCCGACCACGAACGTCCTCGAGGCCGGGTACGGCGACCAGGACCAGGCGAGTCACGCCGACGGTTCGATCCACCAGCTCGCGGCCGCGATCGTGGATCCGTCGATCTGCCAGACCTTCGCCGTGAGCGCGCCGACGCTGTGCGCACAGTCGCCGACCGGCACGCCGTGCCACGGCGACAGCGGCAGCGCCCTCGTCGCGCCCGGCCCGACGCCGATGATCCTGGGCGTCGTGAGCGGCGGCCCCGTCGGCACCTGCCAGCCCGGCAACGGCGTCGCCTACACGAGCCTGATCACCCCGGAGAACCGTGTCTTCCTCGACGGCGGGACGCCGGTGATCGCACCGAGGCAGACCGACTACACGCGTTGGAAGACCTCCGGCCCGTTCCAGACCGGCCAGACCCTGACCTGCTTCGGCGACGCCTGGAGCAACGGCGCGACGGTCAAGTGGGTCGTCTCGAACGAGACCGGCGCCGTCGTGGCGAGCGGCTTCGGGGCCACGTTCAACTACGCCTTCGCTGCTTCCGACGTCGGCCACACGCTCGCGTGCCGCTCCTACGGCTCGAACGCCGGTGGCGTGGGGGTCGGCGACCGCGTGCCGCTGACGCAGCCGATCGCGCAGGGTCCGGTGGTCGCGCCGAAGCCGAACGTCTCCACCGGCAACGGCATGACCGCGACGGGCCCGAAGGCCGTCGGCCGCGGCCACACCGGCACGTTCAAGGTCAATTTCGCAACCGTCCCCGCCGGGTCGACCCGCATCAAGGTGAAGATCTCCGTGAACGGCAAGCACGGCACGTCGATCACGAAGACCTACCGCATCCCGACCGGCTCGACGGCGGGCTCGGTGACGATGAAGTTGAAGCTGTCGAAGAAGCTCTCCACGGGCACGAAGACGGTGACGATCGCCGCCACGACCTACACCGGGACGAAGAAGAACGGCGACACGCGCAAGCTGACCGTGAAGGTCAAGGTCAAGAAGTCGTAGCCCGCCGGGGCGGGTTCAGCTTCGCCCCGGAGCGACCGATACCGTGCCTGCGCATGCTGTCGATCGCCCGCTCCTCGTTGCTCGCGCTCGTCGCGTCCCTGGTCGCGCTGTCCGGCACCGCCGGCGCCGCGCCGGCCGCGCGCCTCACGCACGCCCAGGCCGACGCCGAGGTCGCCGCGGCCCAGCGCCAGCAGGGCCAGCAGGGCCAGCAGGGCCGCATCTTCAACGGCACGCCGCTCAGCATCACGCAGTCTCCGTGGCAGGTCCTGGTCTACTCCGACGACGGCGAGGGGTTGCTCACCTGCGGCGGGTCGATCATCGGCCCGAGCACGGTCGTGACGGCCGCGCACTGCGTGAGCGACACCCAGGACGCCGGTCTCATCGGCCAGAGTCCGAACGGTGCGGGCGGCCTCGGCATCATCGCCGGCATCTCGAACTACCACTCATCGGCGACGCTCGCGAGCTGGTTCCATCAGACCCCCGCGATCGCCCCGACCGACATGGAGGAGGCGCGCACGGTCACCGCCGCGCGCGTGCATCCCGGCTGGCCGGCCGACGAGAA
Organism: Patulibacter sp.; assembly: GCA_031119595.1. Classification (GTDB taxonomy): domain Bacteria; phylum Actinomycetota; class Thermoleophilia; order Solirubrobacterales; family Solirubrobacteraceae; genus JAGIBJ01. The sequence goes on from JAVHXX010000089.1 coordinate 5,797, forward strand.
CGGCATCGACCGCTTCCCGAGCGGCGACGTCGCCGTGCTCACGCTCGGCTCGCCGCTCACGTACTCGGCCTCCACGCCGGCGATCCGGCCGATCGCCCTCGCCCCGTCGGTGGCGCCGGTCAACGGCGACCCGATCCCGTTCACCTCGTCCGTGTTCGTCGCCGGGTTCGGCCAGCAGGTCCAGTACAAGAACGGCGTCGAGCAGAACCCGGACGGCGGGCTGTACGGCGAGTCGCTGAGCGTCGTCGACCGTGACGTCTGCGGCAGCGTCGTCGACGCCGCCGTGAACATCTGCGCGCAGACGCCCTCCGGGACGACGTGCCACGGCGACAGCGGCAGCGGCCTCGTCACCACCGACAGCCCACCGCTGCTCGTGGGCCTCGTGAGCGCCGGCCAGGACCCGTGCGTGAGCGGCAACCCGACCTACTTCACGAGTCTCGTGGCTCCGGAGAACCGGCAGTTCCTCGACGGCAACAACGCTCCTCCACGCGCGCCGCGGCAGTTCAGCGACATCAACGCGGGCAGCGTGTTCCCGTTGTCGGTCGGCGGCTTGCTCACGTGTTACGGCGGCGCGTTCCAGCCCGCCACCCTCACGAAGTGGAGCGTCACGAACGACGCCGGCGCGCAGGTCGGCCAGGGCACCGGCCCGAGTTTCGGCTATCAGCCGACCGCCGCCGACATCGGCTCGCACCTCTGGTGCCGGGCGACGGTGTCGAGCCCCGGCGGCGTGGCGCAGTCCGAGCGGGCCAGCAGCGCGGCGATCGTGACGCAGACGTCGGCCGGTGGGCTCCCGAAGACCTCCACGATCGCCCCGATCCTCGGGACCACCCCAGCGACCGTGATCCCCCAGACGAAGGCGTCGTTCGCGATCGTCGCGACGAAGCAGGCCCGCCGCGGCAACGTCGTGACCGTGCGGGCGGTCGTCTCGAACCTGCCGGCCGGGGCGGACACCGCCATCGCGACGGTCCCGCGGATCCCGACCTCGCGGCACGCGAAGGGGTCGCTCGCGTCGATCACGAACTATCCGAAGGCGGGCGATGCGACGACGTCGTTCACGCTCCGCGTCCGTGTCCCGAAGCATGCGCAGACCGGCATCCGGTCCCTCAAGGTGCAGGTCTACGTCTACAAACTCGCCGCGCTGGTCTCCAGCACGACCCAGACCGTCCGGGTGAAAATCACCAGGTGAGCGCAACTCGGGCTGCAATCGTGGGTTGCAGCCCATGATGTCGCCTCGAAACCTGCCCTCCGTCCTGATCCTCGCGGTGGTGGTCGCCGCATCGACCGGAGCGGCCGTCACGGCCGGCTCGGCGGTCGCCGACACCACCCCAGCGACCACGCCCACGCCGACGCCGACGCCCGCGCCGGCCAATCCCACGCCACCATCGGTCGCCACGACCGGCGTGAGCGCCCTGAGCAAGACGACCGCCACCGTCACCGGCGCCGTCACCCCGGGCAGCGCCGACACGACCTATCGCTTCCAGTACGGCACGTCCTCGTCGTACGGGCTCAGCACCAGCGAGGCGAGCGTCCCGGCGGGCACCACGCCCGTGAACGTCAGCCGTGACCTCAGCGGCCTCACCGTCGGCACGACCTACCACTACCGGCTCGTCGCCACGAACGCCGCCGGCACAACGAACGGCTCCGACAAGACCTTCTCGACCCAGTCGAACCCCAAGTCGCCGACCGTCTCCACGCTGAGCGCCACGGCCGTCGCCGCGACCACGGCCCAGCTCAACGCGCACGTCAACCCGAACGGCCAGCCCACGAACGTGAGCTTCCAGTGGGGCACGTCGACGAAGTACGGCGCCACCACGCCGGTCGTCTCGGCCGGCACCGGCACCTCGACGCTCACCTCGTCGATCCCGATCGGCGGGCTCGCCGGCAACACCAAGTACCACTACCGGGCGGTGGCGCAGAACGCGACCGGCACGGTCCGCGGGTCCGACCACACCTTCACCACGCCGCGCGATCTCACGGGCGTCGGCCTCACGATCACGCCGACCACGGCGGTCTGGGGCACCACGGCGGTCGTCAGCGGGACCGTCGGCGGTGCGGGCGTCGGCGGCGTCGGCGTGAAGCTGCTCCAGCAGGACTACCCGTTCACGGGCACCTTCCGCCAGATCGCTACGCAGACCGCCAGCAGCGCCGGTGCGTACAGCTTCTCCGTCCCGAACGTGACCTCCGCGATCAAGCTCCAGGTCGTGACGAACACGGCCGTGCCGGTCACGAGCCCGGTCGCCACGCTCCGGGTGAGCCTGTTCACGGCGCTGAAGGTCTCGAAGAAGACCAGCAAGACCTACACGCTCAGCGGCACGATCTACCCGCAGGTCCCCAAGGCGACGGTGTCCGTGCAGCGGCGCACGCCGAAGGGCCGCTGGATCACCACGAAGCACGCCCACCTCACGAAGATCGGGACGACCGGCTCCGCGTTCAAGACGAACGTCTCGCGGATCTCGCGCACCACGAAGTACCGCGTGCACGTCTCCCCGAAGGACAACAGCGCGCACGTCATCACCGACAGCTCCACCGTGAGCGTCGCGAAGCGCAAGAAGTAGCGGCTCCACGGCGGGCGGCGGTGCGCCGTCGCTCGCCGCGGTGACGTGTGCCGCCCGGGGCCCGGCGGCGCGAGGCGGCGGTCAGCCGCGGCGGGCGCGCTCGTCGACCGCGGCGCCGAGCACCGGCTCGAACGGGTGCCCGCCCGGGCTCACGACCACACGGTCGTGGTGGATGATTACGCGATGGCGGGTGCCACCGTCCTCGGGGATCCACGACGGCAGTTCGAAGAGGTTTCGGGGCACGCGGCGCGAGTCGAACCGCACGAGGCGGGACTTGCCGAGGGGCGCGTCGATGCTGGTGCTGTAGGCGCTGCCGTCCCAGGCGATCCACAGGCCGCCGAGCCCGGGCAGGACCCAGCCGCGGCCCGTGGGCGTGAACCGGCCGGTGTCCGCGGAGATGTTGCGGCTGCGCAGCTCGGCGGCGGCGCTGGCGACGAGCTCGAGGAGCGTGGTGTGCGTGATCCGGACGAGCTCGTCGGCCCGCAGGACCTCCTGGGCGCGCTGGCGCGCGGCCCCGTCGTCGGTACGAGACAGACCCCGGACGGCGTCGGCGAACTGCCGGTCGGTCGGGTCGTCGCTCATGCGGCGAAGGTTATCTGGGACCGTCGTCACACGGAAGGCCGGTTTGCAGAAAAGTTGCGCCAACCCGCAGCGCAGGTGGGCCCGGCCGGATCAGCCGGTGACGGCCTGCTGCACGAGCTCGGGCTGCAGTGCACCCGCCGGGATGCGGCCGGGCGAGGTCGGGAGCCACCGCGCGACCTCGCGCGCGACCTCGTGTGCGTCGATCAGGGGGCGCAGGTCGTCGATCGCGCGCAGCAGCTGCAGCGACGAGCCGATCTGGAGGTCGGCGGCGGTCGGGGTGGTCGTCCCGAAGGCCCCGGCGGCATGGAACTCGTCGAGGCGGTCGAGCATCGTGGGGAGGCCGCTGGCGTGGCCGGCGACGTTCTCCGGGGTGATGCCGTTGAGGCGTCGCTCGGCCGCGGCGATCAGCGGCGCGACCAGTCCGACGACGGGCCCGGGGGTGCTGGGCAGTCGGCTGCCGGCCTGGAACGACGCGAGCGCGCGTGGGTTGCCGCGCACGGCGGTCCACAGCAGCCGGCGCGCGGCGACCTGGAGCTCCTCGTCGCCCCAGCGCTCGGCCTCCTCGACCGCGACGATCGACTCGCGTGGATAGAGCGGCGGGTAGGGCTGGAGGGCTTCGAGCCGCTGCATGATCTGCCGGGACCCGCGTACGATCTCGCCGCCGTGCAGCACGAGCAGCGGCACGCGCCGGTACCCGAACCGCAGTTTCATCAGCGGGGCGTGGAACGGCGGCATGTACTCGACGAGTTTCACGTCGATGCCCTTGAGCTCCAGCGCCCGCAGGACGGCGGCGCACGGGTGCGAGCCGTTGATCACGTGCAGCGTGTGGCGCATGGGTGGCACCGTAGCACCGTCGGCGGCTTACTGACCAGCGGTCAGTAAGCCGCCCGTGAGGGACGGGCTACTGCGCGAGCAGCACCGACTCGTCGACGACGACGGTGCGGTTGTTGAGCTCGTAGCTCAGCTCGACCTGGACCTTGACTTTCGCGGAGTGCTTCGCGTAGCGGACGGTCGAGGGCGCGTAGCTGTTGGCCTTCAGCGGCACGGCAGCGGTCGTGCCGCCCTTGGCCACCGACACGGCCGCCTTGGCGACCGAGCGGTACTTCTTGCCGGGCTTGCGGTACGAGAGCGTGACCTTGTAGGTGCCGGCGCCCTGCATCGTGAAGGTCAGCGTCTTCGAGCTCGAGAGCACGTCGCCGTAGGTGAGCTTCGCGAGGTCGGCGTCGACGCCGGCGCGGAAGGCGGTCAGCAGCGCCGTGGAGACGGGCGGCAGCGGCGTGGCGGCCGGTGCGGGCGTCGGCGTGGCCTTCGGCGTCGTGGGGGTCGTCGGCGTCGTGGGGGTGGTCGGAGCCGGCGTCGGCTTCGGCGTGGGCGTGGGGGTCGGCGTGGGCGTCGGCGTCGGCGTGGGGGTGGGCGTCGTCGGCGTGGTGGGCGTCGTGTCGGCCGGGGTCGTCGGCGTGGTGGGCGTCGTCGGGTCGGTGGACGCGAGCGTGGTCGAGGCGATGAGTGCCGGGAAGAGGGCGACGGCCGCGAAGATGGTGGTCGCGCGTGAGGGCTTGGGCATGTGGCTCTTTGCTGGAACGGTGGGGACTCCAGGGCCTTCTGCAGCGCCGGAGCCCCCGCAACGTACAGACCTCCCTGGCGCAGTCGGCAGCGTTCGGTTACCGACTGGTGAAACTGAGTGAACACCCCCGATTCACTTGTTGCGCAGGGGTTTTGGCGGAGTGGGCATTCCGCCGACCAAGTGGTCAGTCGTGTCCGCGGCCCGGACACGCGTCCACCCGGGGGTTGCTTCAAACCTCCGTCACACCGAAGACCTCCTTGAGCAGCGAACTCCCTTCGGGCGGCATGGACGTCTCCCGCGCTTGCGAATCGGAATCATGCGGGCACGGACGGCCACATTCTTCAGCGCGTTGGCGCTCGCCTCGGCGACGCTCACCACCGGCACGGCCATGGCCGACACCCCGTGCCCCGGCGCGGAGGCGACCCCGGGCACCGTCGCGGACACCGTCATCCAGCAGGCGACGCTCTGCCTCCTCAACCAGCAGCGCGCCGCCGCCGGTGAGACCGCGCTCGTGGAGCAGTCGACCCTCGACGCCGTCTCGACCACGTACTCCCAGACCATGGTCTCGGGCCAGTTCTTCTCGCACGTCTCGCCCGACGGCTCCACGATGACCTCGCGGATCCAGGCGACCGACTACCTCTCGGGCTACGCCGCGTGGGCGCTCGGCGAGAACATCGCGTGGGGGAGCGGGTCGCTCAGCACGCCCGCGAACATCGTCGTCGCCTGGATGAACAGCCCCGAGCACCGCGACAACATCCTCGACGCCCGCTTCCGCGAGATCGGGATCGGCGTCGCGCTCGGCGCGCCGGTGCCCACGAGCGCACCCGGCGCGACCTACACCACCGACTTCGGCCTGCGCTCCGCGCCGCGCGCCGGCATCGCGTCGTCGATCACGAAGCCCTCGACCGGCGCGGCCTCCGGCGCGTCG